>JBKJVX010000090.1:0-2675 GCA_046717065.1 Arthrobacter sp.
GCCGTCGACAGCGACACGACGAGCCTGGCGTTCCGGAAATATCTCGCCATCGCCCGGTTCGAACGCGGTGACATGAACGAAGCGCTTGGCGCCTTCCAGAAAATCCTCGAGGAGGACCCGGAGGATCCCGACGCGCTGTTCCACATCGGTTCGCTCCTGTTCGACCTCAATCATTACGAGCCGGCCGTCCAGCACCTCATGCCGGTGGCCGAGATCCCGCGTTACCGGGCCCGCGCCGCTCGCCTCCTCGGCCTGGCCCTGACGCGCGTCGACCAGCATGGCCAGGGCGCCGTCCTCTACCTCGAGCGCGCGATCCGGGCCAAGGTCGACGACCCCACGCTGGCCTGCGTTCTCGGCGAGCAGTACCTGCGCCTCCAGCGCTGGGATGAGGCCCGGGTCATCTTCGACCAATGCCTCGTGGGTTCCCCCGATCACCCGGCCGGACTGCTTGGATCGGGGCTCGTTGCGGACCACGACGGCCGCTACGCCGACGCCACCGGCAAGCTGGAAAAATTTCTACTGAAACACCCGGACTCGCCGGCGGTTTTGATGAGGCTCGGCCTCTCCTACCTGAGGCTCGACAAGCCCGACAGCGCGGTGGCCCGCTTCCGCTCGGCGATCCAGACTGACAGCGCGTTTTCCGAGATCAAGGTGGCCGAGCTCGGCTCGAGCCAGGTATTGGAGCTCGGGTTTCTGATCCTGATGGCCGGCCGCAATCTCGACGACGGCATCATCATCGGAGAACACCTGGCGAAGGGTGAACCCGAAAACGCCGGCTACGCCAACAACCTGGCGATGGCCTACGCCGACGCCAACAAGAACCTGGACCGGGCGCTCGAGCTCGCGAAGATCGCCACGAAGAAAACGCCGGACAACGCAGGCTTCCTCGATACCCTGGGCTGGACGTACGTGCGCCTCGGCCGCTTCAAGGACGCCCAGAAAACACTCGGCCGCGCCATCGAGCTGGCCCTGGCCGAGAAGGACACCGACGCCTCCGAGATCTACTATCACATGGGCTTTCTCCTCGCCGAGATGAAGCGGACCGACGAGGCCATCGACTATCTCAACAAGACTCTTGAAAAACCGGCCAACCCCCTCATCGAGCACATGGCCCGCCAGCTCCTCGATCAGCTCCGGCAGAAGTCCGACACGTATTGACGCCGCCCCGGCGGATGCCCCACTCTTTCCGGCATGGCTGACAAGGTTCAGGAAGCCGAGCGCAAGTCCACCTTCGTCACCACCCGCTTCGAACGCTGGGCGCTTCCCAGAATAGCCGCCTCCCTGCCCGTTGCCATACTTCCCGATCATTTGACGCTGCTGGGGATCGCTGCCGCCACAGGTATCGCCGCGTGCTACCTGCTGTCGAACCGTGATCCCAACTGGCTCTGGCTGGCAAACTTACTGCTCGTGGTCCACTGGTTCGGCGACAGCCTGGATGGAACACTGGCGCGGGTGAGGAAGATCGAACGCCCGCGTTATGGTTTCTACCTCGATCACTTGACTGACGCCTATTCGACGTTTGCCGTCGGCATGGGACTCGGGTTATCCCCGTTCATGCTTTTGTCGGTCGGGCTGGCCATCGTAATCGCCTATTATCTGCTTTCCATCAACGTATACCTCGAGACACACGTGTTCCGGGAATTCCGGTACGGCTACGGCGTCGTGGGACCGACCGAAGCCCGCCTCGCCCTCATCGTTCTGAACACACTGGCGCTGTACTCGGGCGCGATGCCGTTCGAGTTGCTCGGGGTTGGCGCCACGCTGTTCGATGTGGCGGGACTGCTCGGAGCGATCGGAATGGTGGGGCTGCTGACGCGGCGGGTGGCAAGGAACCTGGGTACGCTGGGGAGGATGGAGCCGATGCGGCGGGACAACCGGTAGGCGGCCGAAGGAACGTTGTACGTGGCATCGACCGGCAGACCTCAGTCCCCCGCCCCCATCTCCACCTTCACCATCTCCACCGGCCGCGGCTCGAGCAGCCACGCCACCCGGTCGAGCTTGTATTCCTTCTCGAAGCAGATGCGCTTGATTCCGGTGTTCAGGAGGACCTTGAGGCAGTGCATGCACGGACTGTGGGTGATGTAGATATCGCTGCCGTCGATGGAGACGCCACTCTTGGCGGCCTGGGCGATGGCGTTGATTTCGGCGTGGATGGTGCGGATGCAGTTTTCCTCGTCGTCGCCGTTGGAGTTGCGGGACGTGACGACGAGGCAGCCGACCTCGGTGCAGTGGGGATGGCCGGCCGGTGAGCCGTTATAGCCGGTGGTGAGGATCATGCGGTTCCGGACGATGACGGCGCCGACCCGGGCGCGGGTGCAGGTCGAGCGCTCGGCCACGACGCGGCAGATCTTCAGGAAGTAGCGGTCCCATTCAAGCCGCTTACTGAGGCTCATTTCAGGCGCTCCATGACGGGCGGCTAGCTGCCGCCCTCGGCGGCGCCGGAGATCGTCATCTCGTCGATCAGGATGTGGGGCGAGTTCACGTTGCCGTCGAAGCGGAGGTCGTTGCCGACCTTCATGACACCCATGAGCATGGAGAGGGAATTGGACGCCACCGTGACTTCGTCCACGGGGTGCATCACCCGGCCCTTTTCGATCCAGTGGCCGGCCGCCTGGTACGAGTAGTCGCCGGTCGTGGGGTTGTAACCAAAGGCGCCCTGGTCCTTCATGTAGAAG
>JBKJVX010000091.1:0-19580 GCA_046717065.1 Arthrobacter sp.
GAAGTCGTGGTCAATGTCGACGGCGAACTTGCCTACCGAGGTTTTCTTCAGTTCGGCAGGGAGTTCCGACGGCTGCGGCAGGTCGCGGATGTGACCAATGGAGGCCTCTACGATGAAGCCCTCGCCCAGGTACTTGGCGATGGTCTTGCTCTTGGCCGGAGACTCCACAATCACGAGTTTCTTGCCGGTTTTGGCCTTGCTTGGCACGGTGCTCCTACAGAAAAAGGTTGCTCGGGCAGATGCGCCCATACTGGCCTAGTTCACCATATTTTGGAGAATTGTGCGCATCCATGTGGAAAAGACGGGGGTTCTGCGGAAGGGTTTCCGCGCCTCAGTCCGAGGCCGGGATCAGGAAGCCGTCCCGGACCAGGTTGGCCACATCGGTGAGCAAACCGCTCCGGAACGAGCCGGCGTCGAACCCTTCCTCCCCGGTTCCTTGGACATCCCCACCGCCGCCCAGCAGGGCCTCCAGAGCACCGGCAATCTGGCCGGCGGACAAGTCCCCGTCGCAGGCGGAAATAAAGCCGGCGAGTTCGGTACTGAGGAGGTTTGTCCGGCGCAGGCCCGCACCTTGGCGGAGCAGGATCACCCCGGGGTGTTCGGCGCCGGGCCGCTGGTGGCGTTCCTCGGTGACGTCGTCGGCCACCAGCAGGTGCGCTTCGCTGATGTTGTTCGCTGCCAGCCAGTCCTGGCGTTCCAGGGCGGCGCCGAGGTGGGGGCCGATGGGCTGTTCGATGGGGTAGGTGATTTCCTCAAACCGGTTGAAGGCAGCCTGCCCGGGCGAAACGGAACGGCGCAGCAGCACCATTCCGAAACCGATTCCCGCCACGTTCCGGGACTCGAAGTCTGCAAGGTAGGCCGCGTAGGCGTCACGGTAGTGCTGCCGCTCGCGGCTCTCGGACGCGTCGCGCAGCCATGTTTCGGCGTACTCCTCCGGGCCCACCATCTCCCGCTGGATGAACCAGGCGTCCACGCCCCCGGGGACCCAGCCTTGGGGGCGCCCGTGCCAGGCAGCACCGGCCGGAACCTCCCAGTTACCGAGCATTTGTGCAGTACCGCCGGGAGCCAGCACGGCCGGCAGCCCGGCCACGAGGGCCGCCACGATTTCATCGCCCGGGAGGCCGCCGTCGCGGTACGTAAACTGCCCGGATGTCTCCTCCCCCGCACTCCGCGGAGTGATAACGAAGGGCGGGTTGGAGACCACCAGGCCGAAATCCTCGCCGGCAACGGGCTCCAGGAGCGAGCCGAGGCGCAGGCTGACCCGGTCCTCCAGCCGGGCCGGGTCCACCGACAGTGCCTCAGCGTTAAGCAGGATGTTGAACCGCGTAAAGGCCAGGGCCCGTTCCGAAATGTCCGTGGCCGTAACGTGCTCGCAGTGGTGCAGCAGGTGGAATGCCTGGATACCGCACCCCGTCCCCAGGTCCAGCGCACGCTTGGTGTGCCGCCGGAACGTTGTCTGCACCAGGGTGGTGGAGGCCTGGCCGATGCCCAGGACGTGGTCGTGCCGGAGTACCCCTTCCTGCTGATGCGCCGCGAGGTCGCTGGCCACCCACAGTTCGGCGCCACCGCTGCCGTCCTCATTTGCGTCCCAGCCGTACGGCCGCAGATCGGCTTTCGCCCCCAGGAGGGAGCCGCCGGGAACGGGCTCCACCAGCCCCAGCTTTTGCAGGCCCTCGGCACGGATGCCCGGCAGGGCGGCGTCGAGCGTTTCGCCGGGCTGCGGCTCGGCGAGCAGCCATAAGCGGACGACGGCGGCGAGCGCCTTCGCGCCATCGTCCCGCCGCTCCGCGCGCTCGGCAGCCAGCAGGGCGGGGATTATCTGATCACGGTTCAGCGCGGTGTAAGCCGATTCGCCCAAAAGCCCGGCGACGCCGTCGAGCGTGTAATCCACCTGGCGCAGGTCCGCGGCAAGTGCCGTGAGGAGCTCCGGAAGGTCGCTGCGGGGAGCGTCGGGGATGTTGCCGGCGGTGAACTCGTATGGGGATTTAGGCACCGCCCAAGTTTAGTCCGGCCCTGGCTGCCGGGAACCGGGACGGGTCCCCGAGGGGGTAGCGTTGAGGTATGCCGACACCGCCTCCCATCCTTTTGCGCGCCCGGAAACAGCCTGCCAAGCCAGGGCGCCGCCGCCTTTCTGCGTTGGCACTGGCAGGTGCGGCGGCTGCGGCCCTGACGGGATGTTCGCCCGTGGTCTCGATCGAGAATGCGGACGTTCCCGGGTGGCGCGCCACTGCACTGCCAACATCCCCCGGCACCCTGATCGAAGACGCCGGCAAGATCCTCAACCGGGACCGCATCATCCAGGAGGCGGGCAACGTCCCTGCCGGCCGCTACACCCTGACGGCGACGTGCGAGGGCGGGGGCAAGGCCTTCTTTGCGGTGTCATTGGACGGGGAGGCTGTGGTGGACGCCGGAGCGGCGTGCAATGGCAGCAGGGAGATCACCAGGATCGCGCTGCCGCGGTCCGGGACCCTCGAAATTAGCACCTCCAGCGTGGATGCACCCCTTATCTACGCCTATCAATTGACGCCGGCCGAATAGGTATGGCCCGCAGGGGCACGCGGGCTTAAAGTCGGACTATGCCCAGTGTGCGGACCACCTCCGCGCCTTCCCCGGGGCGGACAGCCCGGGCGCCGCTGACGCGGAACCCAGTGGCCGCCGTCGTCTTCGGCCTTGTGCTGGCGGCAGGGCCGGCGCTCAGCGCCTGTGAATACACGTACGACGACGGCCGGAACTGGGGCGATACTGCCGAGCCAGCGGAGACGGTGGCCCCTGCGCCGGTGTTCACCAGGGATCCGTTGCAGCGCGAGCCCGTCAGTGAGGCCGAGCTTGAAGCGTGGGTGGCCCGGACCCTGCCAGATACCGGGCACCCGGTGGTCCATGCCGCAGCCGGACTGCTGGCCATGGGCGAGGTGCGGACCGAAACCACTGCCGTAATGGGAACGGGCACCTACGCGCTGGCCCTCACGTGCCGAAGCCAGCGGCGGGTGACTTTCACGGTCCGGAGCGATTCACTCACCCTGGTGGAGCTGGGGCTGCGGTGCGGGGTCACCCGTGAAAACGTCATCTATCTCTCCGCCGAAACTGCCTTGAACATCACGGTGGAGGCCAGGACTTCTGCCAACTACGCCTATCGCGTGCGGCGGCTGTGACTCCCTCCGGCGGGCTTTAGGCCGGCGGGGCTTAGGCTGCGCAGCCGCTGTCGTCAGGCCGCGCAGCCTTCAGGGCAGCGGAGGGTTTCCGGGCTGGATGCGCACTCCGCGCAGTACAGGGTGAGGGTGCGGCAGCTGGGGTTGGAGCAGTTTTCAAACTTGCTGGTGGGGGCGGCGCAGCGGGTGCATTGCCCGATGGTTTTGGCGTCCTCGCTGAATTCGAGGTGCATGCGCTTGTCGAACACGTACAGCGAGCCTTCCCAAAGCCCCTGGTCCTTAAACGTTTCGCCGTACCGGACGATGCCGCCGTCCAGCTGGTACACCTCTTTGAAGCCGCGGTTAACCATCAGGCTGGAGAGCACCTCACACCGGATGCCGCCAGTGCAGTAGGTGACCACCGGCTTGTCCTTCAGGGAGTCGTACTTGCCGGATTCGAGCTCCTTGATGAAGTCGTGGGTGGTGGCAACGTCAGGGACGATGGCGTCCTTGAACCGGCCGATCTGGGCCTCGAAGGCGTTCCGGCCGTCGAAGAAAACAACCTCCTCGCCGCCCTGCTTCTTGGCGTCAACCAGTTCGTGCAGCTCTTCAGGCTTGAGGTGTGTACCCCCGCCCACCACGCCGTTGGCATCCACCTTAAGTTCACCGGGCGCGCCGAAGGAGACAATCTCGTCGCGCACCTTGACGCTCAGCCGCGGGAAGTCCTCGGCGCCGCCGTCGGACCACTTGACGTCGATGCCGTGGAATCCCTTGTACTCACGCGTGGTCTTGACGTACTGCTTAACTGCGCCAATTTCGCCGCCCACTGTGGCATTGATGCCGTCTTTGGAAATGAGGATGCGGCCGGTCAGTCCCAGCTTCTCGCACAGGGCACGCTGCCACAGCCGCACCGCATCAGGATCTGCGATGGGGGTAAAGCCGTAAAAGAGCACAATTCGGTTTAAAGCCACGTATTTAAGGGTACCGGCTCGAATTCCGGCAGCCTGCCTGCCGGCCGCTGCAGCCCTCCATCATCCCGGCGCATCACAATTGCATAAGCACCATGCTTCAGCCGCGCCTACCCCTGTTGCTTGTGACCGGGCTGGAATAGTCTCATCCCATGAGCCCGGAAACCATGATTAACGACATCACTGGCCTTCTCGAAGTATGGGTGGCCGGCTGGGCAGGTTGTCGCGGGTACCGGACATCCTCCGAAGGCCGCTTCCCCGCCGCGCTCCGGGCTGACACCAGCGGGGAATGGGAGTTCTTCGCGTCCGAGCCCACGGATGGGGAGTTTGCGGCTTTGGCTGCGAAGACGGCGGAAGTGCCGGCGAGGGTCCTGACGATCTTGACCAACGACCTCGCCCGGTACTCGGCCCTGGCCCGGCAGCATGGGCTGAACGTCACCTCCGACTCCCAAGCCATGATGATCGTCGATATGGAAACCCAGGACGCCGAGGATCCCTGGCTTTCCGACGATGACCTGGCGCTCACAACTTCCTCGCAGGACGGTGTGCACTACGCGGTTGTCCGGTCCGGGGAGGCTGTGGCTGCCAGCGGCCGCGTCTATGTAGTGGGCGATACGGCGGTGTTCGACAAGATCATCACCGAACCGGCCTTCCAGCGGCGTGGACTGGGCAGTTTCATCATGCGGGCCCTGGCGGCGCAGGCTTTTGAGCATGACGTCCAAAGAGGCCTGCTGCTGGCATCCCTGGACGGCCAGAAGCTTTATTCCCACCTGGGCTGGACCACAGTCTCCCGCGTACTGATGCTTTCGGCATCCCACGACGGGTCCGACCTGTCCCTGAGCTAGCCCGGGCCCCGGACCCGCCTCAACCGGTTACCCCGAGGGCGAACCGGGCCTGCTGGTTGGTTGCGGAGTGAAAGAATATTGGGGTGAACCCCCATGACTCCCTGATTCCCTTGCTGGGCCGCGGCCCGGACCCGGAACAGTTGCGTCATGTCCGCACCATCCCCGCCCGTGAAGCCGTGCATGAGGCGTGGCCCGAATGGGTTCACGCCGATCTGGTGACGGCCTATGGTTCGCTGGGCGTCCACCAGCCCTACCGCCATCAGGTTGAAGCGGCGAACATCGCCCATGGCGGGGAGCATGTTGTGGTTGCTACCGGCACCGCATCCGGGAAATCGCTCGCCTATCAACTGCCGGCGCTGGACGCCATCCACCGCTCGGAACTGCGGGTTCTTGCCGACCCCGGAAAGATTCACGACGACGGCGCGGTCACCCTGTACCTGTCCCCCACCAAGGCCCTCGCGGCCGACCAGCTGAACGCCATCAGGGCCCTGAAGCTGCCCACCGTGCGGGCGGAAACCTACGACGGCGACACCGACCCGGCGTCCCGCCGGTGGATCCGCGACCACGCCAATTTCATCCTGGCGAACCCGGACATGCTGCACTTTGGGATCCTTCCCAACCACGCCTGGTGGGCGGGGTTTTTCCGCCGCCTCCGCTACGTGATCATTGACGAGGCGCACAGCTACCGCGGTGTTTTCGGCTCGCATGTAGCCAACCTGATGCGGCGCCTCCGCCGGATCTGCGCGTACTATGGTGCCGGCTCGGCTTTCCCCGAGCCTGTCTTCATCGCGGCCTCGGCAACCGCATCCGACCCCGATATCTCCTTCGCCCGGCTCATCGGGGCACCCGTCAAGGCGGTGTCGGAGGATGGTTCACCGCATGGTTCGACCACTGTGGCTTTCTGGGAGCCGGCGCTGACCGAGCTCAAGGGTGAGAACGGTGCCAGGGAGCGGCGTACCGCTGTCGCGGAAACCGCGGACCTGCTGGCTAACTTGGTGTCAGCGCAGGTCCGCACCATAGCCTTCATCAAGTCCCGGCGCGGCGCCGAGACCATCTCGTCCATCACCAAACGCCTCCTGGACGAGGTCGATCCAAGCCTGCCGCAGCGCGTAGCTGCCTACCGTTCCGGCTATCTTCCCGAGGAACGCCGGGCGGTGGAGAAGGCGCTGCGCTCGGGCAGGCTCCTGGGTGTTTCGAGCACCTCGGCCCTGGAGCTGGGCATCGACATTTCCGGGCTGGACGCCGTCCTGGTGGCCGGCTGGCCAGGCACCAGGGCTTCGCTTTTCCAGCAGATTGGGCGTGCTGGCCGGGCGGGGCAGGACGCCATCGCGGCGTTTGTGGCCAGTGACGATCCGCTGGACACGTTCCTGGTGAACCATCCGGAAGCTATCTTTGATGTCTCGGTGGAGGCTACCGTCTTCGACCCGTCGAACCCTTACGTACTCGGTCCGCATCTCTGCGCGGCAGCGGCCGAACTTCCGCTCGGTGTCGGCGAGCTTGACCTGTTTGGGAGCACCGTGGAGATGCTGTTGGACCGCCTGGTGGCCCAAGGCTATCTTCGCCGCCGGCCCGCCGGCTGGTTCTGGACCCACTCCCAGAGCGCCGCGGCAATGGTCAACCTGCGGGCCGACGGGGGTGGGCCCGTGAGCATTGTCGATGCTGATACTGGCTCCCTCCTCGGAACGATGGACTCTCCCCAGACCCACTACCAGGCGCACACCGGCGCCGTTTATATTCACCAGGGCGACAGCTACGTCGTGGAGGACCTCAACGAGGACGATCACTGCGTGGTGGTCCGCCGGGCCAATCCCGACTACTACACCACGGCACGGGATGTGACGCAGATCGAGGTACTGGAAACCCAGCGCACAGGCACGTGGGGTGATGTTTCCCTGCATTTCGGCGACGTGAAGGTCACCACGCAGGTGGTCTCCTTTCAACGCAAGGCCCTGATTTCCAACGAGATCCTCGGCGAGGAGCCACTTGATCTTGGCGCCAGGGACCTGTTCACCAAGGCCGTGTGGTTCGTCGTGGACAACCGGTCCCTCACCGCCGCCGGACTGATCGAGGCCCAGTTCCCGGGCGCCCTCCATGCCGCGGAACACGCCGCAATCGGCCTGCTTCCCCTGGTGGCCTCCAGCGACCGGTGGGATATCGGCGGCGTCTCCACTGCCCTGCATGCCGACACCGGGGTGCCCACCATTTTTGTGTATGACGGGCACCCTGGCGGGGCCGGCTTCGCCGAACGCGGCTTCGACAAGGCAAAGGTGTGGCTGGCCGCGACCCGGGACGCCATCAAGGCCTGTGAATGCGAATCCGGCTGCCCCTCCTGTGTCCAGTCACCCAAGTGCGGGAACAAAAACAACCCGCTCGACAAGGCAGCGGCGGTCACCCTGCTCGATGTCCTGCTCAGGGACGCCACCGAGGCCAGCGCCGTGAGCGTGGACGTCCAGCGCTGACGGGTCACCGGTATTCCTTCTCAGGGGAGGTCCGGCGTTGGGGATCGGGGCGCCAGGAGAAGTCGCGGGCTACGGCGGAGGTCCTGCCCGGGCATGGCCGGTAGCGGCACCCAAAATGGTCCTCTCCGTCAGCTCGGTGTGAACTTCAAGCGTGTGCCCCTCCCCCTCCGAGCAGCTAAGCACCGAGGCAGCATGCCGGGCAGCTACCTCCGCAGCGAGCGTGCATGGTTCCCCGTCCGTGATGCCGCGCAGGGCGTCGGCGCCGGCGAGCGCAGCAAGATCAGCGGCGGCGGCTGCCCTGCTTGCCATCACGGCCGACTGGGCCAGGAGCAGCAGCAGCGCCATGGCCATCATCACCACCAGGGCCAGTCCCGCGGCCAGCACGGTCCCGGACCCTCGTTCCCGGTTGTCCGTGCCGTGCTTCATCTTCACGCTGAAGCCCGTCATCCGGCGCCTGCCCCAGCACCACCAGCCAGCCGCACATGCAGCTGACCGGCAGCCCCGCCGCCGTAGGTGCCCCAGTGGTTCGGGGGGTGCGGCATTGCGGTTGCCGATTCACTGCGGGTCGAAGCACGGGCAGTGAGCGTCCACGGAATCGACGCCCCCAGTGGGCCGCCTACCCGGTCCGTGACCGTCACGCTCAGCCACTCCCCGTCTGCTGTGACAACCGCGGAGGCTGACGCACCGGAGAGGGTCCTGACGGTCCTTTCCACCGCGGCGGAATCGTCACCGCGGGCCAACGCCCGGGCGCCGGCCCGTGCTCCCTCTTCCAAGCGCAGCTGGGTAACACCGGCCGCGGCACCCGCGAGGAGCATGGCCAGCAAGAGGAGGACGGCAGGTAGGGTTACGGCAAACTCCGCGGTGACTGCCCCGCAGGACTCCGCCACGTGTCGGCCGGTCTTGCAATCGCAGTAATTTCTTGGCCTGCAGTGCCCAACTGCACCCGAATTTGACCAGGGACCCCTCCGGCAGTCTGGACCCGGAGGCAGCCGGAGGCGCAACACGTCCGGTGCACAGGTCAAGGCAGTGCCAGTGCCGTGCGGATCAGGTTCAGCAGGAAGCCCCGTACTTCCTCGCTGCGAAGGATGAAGACCAAGAGCCCGGCGAAGCCAACGGCTGCGAGAGTCGCGATGGCGTACTCAGCGGTGGCCATGCCTGCTTCCGACCCCATCAGCCGGCGCACGCCCGAAGGTTGGCGCGGGACAGTTGCTTGAGGGTAGAGCTCCACAACGTTGGCCGGCAGGGCTCCGATGCCGACCTGGTGGGCATACGTGGAACGGCCGCCGGCGAAGCGCCGCTTGGGGTTTGATCGGGATGCTGCGAGTGCTGCAGCTCCGGCAGCATAATGGCGGTCCTGGATAATGGACATGGGCTGTTTCCTTTCTGTAAGCCGGCAGGGTTGCCGGCTGCTTTGACTCTTCCGGGCCCCGCTACGGGCGGTAAGCCTCGGGCTGGGGTAAGTGGAAAAGTCAGTCCAGTTCCCCGCTGTGGAGGGAAAGAGCGTGTCTTTTCGACTCCGGCCGGCACCCGTGTTCCGGCTAGGATCCGGACGGCACCAGGGCGAGCAGGACGGGCACGACGCCCAGGCAAATGAAGGCCGGAAGCGAACACAGGCCCAGTGGGACCACCAGCTTCACGCCCAGCGAGGCCGCCCGCTTTTCAGCAGCACGAAACCTTTCGCGGCGGAGCCTGGCAGCCTGCGCATAGAGAATGGCGGAGGACGGCGCACCCGTAAGTGCCGCGAACCCCAGCGCGTCCCGCAGCTCCAGGATCTCGGGAAGCCGGACAGCCGAGCTGCGCCACGCAGTTTCCCAGTCCGCTCCGATTGCGAGCGCAGAAACAACCGGCCGGAGGGAATCCCTGTACTGGGTGGAAGCAGAGGCCGACACCAGTTCGAGGGAACGCCCAATGCCGGATCCGGCGTCCAGCATGGCGGCCACGAGTTCGAGCATCATGGCGGTGTCCCTCAGGCCATCGGGACCAGCTCTGTCCCGCGGCTGTCCATCCTCACCCGGCGTAGCGGTCGCAGGACCGTGGAGGCCAGGCGATGGCAGGTTGATGAGCCTCTTCCGTGCGTTGCCTTTGCCAGGACACAGGAGCCACGATGCCGCGGCCATGGCAAGGAAGAGCGTAATTGCCAAAACAGCATTTTCAGTCATGGCACTCCCGCACGGGCTGCCGTTGCCACCAGTTTTGCGGACCACACCCTGCCCGCCACGGTCAGGGCAATCCCGGCGGCCAGTGCCGCGAGCCCCAGCGGAGTGCCCAGCAGGATGGCCAGCGGGTCCACACCAAGGGCAATTCCCAGGCCCAGCCCCATGAGCGGAAGCCAGGTCAACAGACTGACCGTGGCCTTGGGTCCTACCAGTGCTGTCTGGCGGGCTGCGTCGGCGTCGTCCTCCACTTCGAGCTGCGATGCGAACCTGGTGAGTACGTCAGCCAGGGGGCACCCGCTGGCTTCTGCGATGTCAAAGCATGCGGCCAGTTCCGACCAGATCCGGAGTTCCCTGCCGCGCCGCGGGAGGGCTGCAGGCAAGGAGCGGCGGATGGCGTCCGAAACCGGAGTCCCGGTGCTGGCGGCCGCACGGGCTGCAGCAAGCACCGCGGCTGACCCACCGCTCAGGCCGCTGGCAGGCAGCCCTCCCGTTTCTCCATGCGCGCGGCCGGGCGTTGACAAGGATGGAGCCCCGGAACCAAGGCCGGACGCAGTCAAGGCCGCGGCCCCGGGTTCCGTGGCCGCGCCATAGACAACCCACAGCTCGTCCCACAGCCGGGCGGGCGTTCGCCCGCCTTTAAGCAGGGCAGCCATTTGCTGAACCACAAGGGTCATGGGTACCGCGGAACCAGATATTGCCGCTTCCCTGGCGCCGGGCCTGTGCCACCGGAACCGGCGGCCCAAACGACTGCCTGTTGCTGAGGGAGCAAAACCGCCGGTTGCGCGGCGGAGCCTCGCTGGCGCGCCCCGGGGCGGGCGAAGAATCAATACCGCAGCCAGCACCAGAGCCGCTGCAAGGTAAACGGTCACAGGGTTTTCCCCGGCTCAAGTCCAAGCCGGGCGGCGAGGGCGGGCCATGCCGGACCTGGAACGGCCGTGCCCTCTGGTGCCTCCAGGGCGGAGAGCACGTGAAGACCGGTGGGGCCGGCGGAAATGACGCCAATACATGTCACTTCCCTGCCGCGGCTGGTCCTTTCGACGTGGATGACCACGTCCAGGGCGCTGGCCGCCTGAAGCTGAACACCTTCCGGGCTCAACCCGGCGAGCGCACCCAGTGCCGTGAGCCGGGCGGGAACGGCAGAAGCGGTATTCGCGTGGATGGTTCCGCCCCCGCCGCTGTGGCCGGTGTTCATGGCTGTCAGTAATTCGCGTACCTCGGCGCCGCGGCACTCCCCGACCACCAGCCGGTCCGGCCGCATGCGCAGGGCCTGCCGGACAAGCTCGCCTAAGCTCACTTCTCCGCCGCCTTCAAGGTTTCCGTGCCGGGATTCGAGGCAGACCACATGCGGATGGACGGGGTTCAGTTCCGAAGCATCCTCAATGAGGACCAGCCGCTCCTCCGGGGCACAGAGACCGAGCAAGGTGGACAGCAGTGTGGTCTTGCCGGAACCGGTGGCGCCGCTGATCAGAAAGCTCAGCTTGAGTTCGAGCACCTTTCCCAGGACTTCTTTCACGAGGGAGCCGAACATGCCGGCAGCCTGCAACTCGTCCAGGGTGAAGACCTGCTCCCGCCGGATCCTGATGCTGAGCAGCGTTCCCGCAGTGGACACCGGCGGCAGCACGGCATGGACGCGGTAGCCGCCGGGCAGCCGCACGTCCACGCAGGGCGAACCGTCATCCAGGCGGCGCCCTCCTGCGGCCACCAGCCTGCAGGCGAGCGCCCGCAACTGTGCCTCTTCAGCGAAAGCCACAGCGGCGCGTTCGATGCCCCGGCCGCGGTCCAACCAGACGGAATCCGGTGCGTTGACGAAGATGTCCGTAACTGCCGGATCCCGGGTGAGCTCCTGTAGCGGTCCCAGCCCGTTCAGCTCCGCGCTGATCCGCTCTACCGCTGCGAGCGACCCCGCCGTGCCCAGCAACTTGCCGGTAGCCTGAACGGCGGCTGCCACCCGGGACGGTGTCACTGCCCCTGCGTCGGCCATCATTGACTCACGGACCGATTCCAGCAGTCCCGAGTCCACCGGAAGGCGGGCATCCCGGCGCGGGTCACGGCGCTGGCCTTCAATGTTTCGGGCACGCCGCCGCAGTCCGTCCACCGGTCCCGCTCCATGCGGAGAATGCTGCTGTTTCATCCCAGCTCGCCTGCGGGCAAGTCATCCCCGAGGGAATCGAGCACGGAGGCAGCAAAGTGCCGGACGTTCCGCCGCCTGCCCAGGTCCAGGAGGCGGCCGGACTCCATGGCCGCACTGACACCGCGAAGCTCAGGAACGCGTCCCTGCACGGGAAGCCCGATGGCCTCGGAAATGAGGGATCCGTCCAGTGCCGCCCCAGGCTTGCCCCGCACCAGAAGCGCAGCTTCAATCGGCGGAAACTCCTGAAGCAGGCGTACGGCTGCGACAGCAGCCTTCAGCTGCGCGGGCACCACCATCATGATGCGGTCGCAGTCCCACGCATAGGACTGCAACGGACCGGTTCCCCTGCCAATGTCCACGACCACCAGCTCATATCCCCGGCGCCCGGCATCCAGCACCCCCGTGGTGGTAGCCGCTGCTACCGGAACGGGTTGTTCCCGGCTGGCAGGCCAGGACAGGAACGAGAATCCCCCCGAGACTGGAAGCGAGTCAGAAAGCTGGCCGGGATCGATGCTGCCACGGGCTTCAGAAAGATCAGGCCAACGGAGGCCCGGTGTCTCTTCCGCAGCGATGGCCAGTTCCAGCCCGCCACCCCAGGGATCGCCGTCAACGAGCAGCACCCGTGCACCCATCCCGGCGGCCGCCTGGGCTATCCAGATGGCCGCGGTGGTGGCTCCGGCCCCGCCGCACCCGCCGGTGACGCCCAGGATAAGTCCGCCAGGGCCCGGGGTGCGGGAGCGGCTCAGGTGATCGGCGAGCCAGGCAGCGGCGTCCGGCAGCACGGCCACCCTCTCCGCGCCGAGGGCTGCAGCCAGATGCCACAGGCTGTCTCCTTCACCATCCAGTCCCACGAGGACGGCTGGTGCCCGCCGTCGGGGCGGCAATTCACGGATGTCACTCCCCACCAGAACTGCCGCTGCGCCGTCCCAGTACCTGCCGCCCTCAAGTGCACCGGCTACAACGCGAAGGTGGGCTCCGGCGGCGGCGACAATGCGCTCCACTTCTGCCCGCAGGAAGGCAGAGGAGGTAACCAGCAGCACCTCTTCCGCACCCTCCGGCAGCCACGCGCCTCCGCTCCCGCCCGGATCCGCGCCGTACGCCACCCCGTCCAGGGGTGCCCCCGGGAGCTCATCAGCGATCCGCCCGAACGAGGGTGCGGACCGGCCGGAATCAACGTGGGACGGGGTCAGCTGGTGCCTGCTCATGAAGCCACTGTCCCCCCACGAGCCGGAGGGGATGAGGACAGCGAGTCCCTATGTGAACAACGCCGGTTCCACCTGCCCTGTGCAGGAAGAGTCGTCCGGCATAAGGACCGTCGAAGACAAGGCAGAATTGGACCATGTACCTCCTGCTTGCCGCCCACCCCCAGGGCGCGGTCCTGCAGGAACTCACGCAGGCCGGCAGCCCCCATCCGTCCAAGTCGGAACCCCGGCCTGTCGGCGCAAGTGAACTGGCCGCCGTCGTTCGTGATCTGGAACGCCGGCCGCAGGGCGGGCAGCCGCCCCGCTGGATCTGGCACCGGACCCAGGACTGGTACCCGTCCCTGCTGGCGTCCGGGGTGGAACTGGACCGGTGCTACGACCTGAACCTGTGCGGAAATATTCTTGCGCACTCGCAATTCACCGCCCACAGTGACTACGCCTTGAACTCGGACAAGGTCACGCTCGATGACCCGCAGCAGCCGCCCCGGGCCCTCCAACCGCCTCCGCCGCCACCCGAACAGGACGCGCTTTTCGATGATCCGGACACCGGCTTCAGCCCCCGGCACACCCTTGAGGACCTTCGGGAGGAATACGCCGCGCAGCAGGTTGCCCTGGCGTCGGTCAGCCCCGAGGAGAACCGGCGCAACCGGCTGCAGCTTCTTCTGGCCGCCGAATCCGCCAGTGCCATGATTGCCGCTGAAATGCAGCATGCCGGGGTCCCCTGGCGGGAGGACCTGCACGAGGAGATCCTGGCCGGTTATCTCGGCCCCCGCCCGCCCGTGGGCCACCGGCCGGCAAAACTTGAGGCGTTGAACCTCGAACTGCGCGGCCTTTTGAACGCGCCAGCGCTGAACCCGGATTCCCCGCAGGACCTGATGCGTGCCCTGCATCGAAACGGGATCGAAGTGAAAAGCACGCGGCAGTGGGAGCTGAAGGAATCGAAGCACCCTGCCATCGCCCCGCTCCTGGCCTACAAGAAACTTTCGCGCCTGCACGCGGCCAACGGGTGGGCCTGGCTTGATGCGTGGGTGGCTGGCGGCCGGTTCCGCCCCGAATATGTGGTGGGCGGCGTCGTTTCGGGCCGGTGGGCCTCAAGGGGCGGCGGCGCCTTGCAGATTCCGCGCCAGATCCGCGGCGCCGTCCACGCCGACCCCGGGTACAAACTGATCGTTGCGGACGCTTCACAGCTCGAGCCCCGTGTGCTGGTGGCCCTGGCAAAGGACTCGACGATGGCCGAGGCCGCCCGGGACCAGGACCTCTACGCAGGCATCGCCGCGAAGGGGTTCGGTGGCGACCGGGCCAAAGCGAAGATGGCGCTGCTGGGAGCCATGTACGGAGCCACCTCCGGCGAAGCAGGGCGGCTCATGCCACAGCTCGCCAAAACCTACCCCCGGGCTGTGGACTTCGTGGAACAGGCCGCCCGCGCCGGTGAGTCCGGCGGAACGGTCAGCACCCGGCTGGGCCGCAGCAGTCCGCCGCCGTCGGACCGCTGGTTCCAGAGCCAGCGCTCTTCGTCGGCCGAGGAGCAGCGCCGGGCGGAATCGATCGCACGTTCCAGGGGGCGTTTCACGCGCAACTTCGTGGTCCAGGGCTCGGCGGCGGACTGGGCTGCGTGCTGGCTCGCGGAATTACGACGGCGGCTGCGTACCTTGCACGCGGAAGGTTCCGGCCGGGCGGAACTCGTCTTCTTCCTCCACGACGAGGTGATGGTCCATGCGCCGGAGCACTTGGTCGATGCAGGCATCAGGGCGATCGAGGACGCCGCCAACGCCGCCAAGGAACTGCTGTTCGGACCTATCCCCGTGGAGTTCCCGGTGAGCGTCGCAGTGGTCGATTCGTACGACCACGCAAAGTAGGACCTCCTCCCGGATGCTTCCCTAAGAGGGCCCGGACCGCGACATTTGTCGAGAAATGTAACCTACCCGGCAGTAGCTCGTCGGGCTGCGGTGACGCGGGTTACAGTCTTGTGGTGACTGAAACAGATCGGTCCAAAGGTTGATGCAACGACGCACACCAAGGGGAGGTCCGGCATATGGCGGGCAGGTTTGAAATACATCGGGTAGGGGACGAGTCGTACCGGCTTAGGCTGACGGACGCGGACGGCAACATCGTTGCCGTTTCACCAAACTTCAAGTCCCTCAACACCTTGATTGAGGGCATCAACGCCATGCGCGAGAATGCGGCCACCGGCATCGTGGTGGATCTCCGCCAGCAGCAGGCCTGACCGGTTGGGACGAAGGAACCCAGCCGGAGCTAAGGACGCCCGGCGAGGCGAAGCCAGGCAAGCAGAAGTCAGACACCCATCGGATGGACCCGGTTCCGGTCCCAGGGCACAGCCCAACCGAGCTGTTCAAAGAGTCCGTTCATGACTATTCCCGTAAACCCCCAAACCACCACACCATTGACGGTGAACGCGGGGCTGTCGAAAGTACGGCCAGCGCGGTGGACCGTGGCCATGACCCTGTTATCCGGGTCCAGCAGGTCCCGGACTGGGACCCGGAACACCTGTGCGGACTCGGCATAGTCCACCACCCGGACGGGCGATGGCGACCGCCACCACCCGAGCACTGGAGTGACGAGGAAGTTGCTGTGCGCAAGGCCGAGCTCCTGAAGGGTGCCCAGGACTTCAACGCCGTTTGAGTCCAGGCCCGTTTCTTCCTCGGCTTCGCGTAAGGCCGCCTGTACCGGCGTCTCCCGGGCGTCAATGCTGCCGCCCGGGAAAGCCACCTGGCCGGGATGGGATCCCAGCGTGTGCGCGCGCTCCAGCAGCAGGACATCAAGGTCTGCCGGTGCCAGCGGCTTCCCGGACACAGCCGGAACGTCATCCAGCGCACCGAAGAGCATCAGCACCGCCGCCCTGCGCGCCCGTTTCGCGTCCACGGTGAGGGCTGCCCACAGGGGGTCAGGGGAGGCAGCCGATCCTGCGTCCGCCCTGCGCGCCAACTCGATCAGGTCCTCGCGGGCGCTCACGGTCTCCTCTTTTGGGATGCCATCCTGATTTCGGCTGCCCTGTGCGTTTCAGCCTGCAGTTGTGCCAGCAGGGCTTCGCTGCCCGGAGCGAGTTCGTACTTCAGCAGCTTGGCCGCCTTGACCGGATCCGTTTCACCTAAACCGTAACTGGGGCACCAGTTGGCGACGGGGCACGCCCCGCACGCCGGCTTCCGGGAATGGCATACCCGCCGCCCGTGGAACACCACCCGGTGGGACAGCATGGTCCAGTCCCGCTTCTCGAAAAGCTCGGCGACGTCGTACTCGATCTGGACCGGGTCCTCCGACTGGGTCCAGCCGAATCTGCGGGCGAGGCGGCCAAAGTGGGTGTCTACCGTGATGCCGGGGACCCCGAAGGCGTTGCCCAGCACCACGTTGGCAGTCTTTCGTCCCACGCCTGGCAATGTCACCAGGTCCTCCAGCCGCCCCGGGACAACGCCGTTGTACTCGTCCACCAATCTGGTGCACAGGGCGATGAGGCTCCGCGTCTTCGCCCGGAAGAACCCGGTGGGCTTGATGATGTCCTCGATCGCTGTCGGATCCGCCTCGGCCATGGAACGGGGGTCCGGATAGCGGCCGAACAGCAGCGGGGTGATCTGGTTGACGGTGACGTCAGTGGTTTGCGCTGACAGAACGGTGGCCACCAGCAGTTCAAACGGGTTGCGGAAATCGAGCTCTGCGTGGGCGTAGGGGTATTTCTCGGCCAAAGCCCTGTTGATGCGCCTCGCCCGCCGCTTCAGCCCAAGCATGGACTCCTGGGACACCACGGGCATGCCCGTAGCCTGGCCGGCCGGTGCTGCCGCTCCGCCGGCCTTGGAAGCCCGGGGTGAGGCCATGCGTTAACCGCGCTCGATATTGCTGAGGTCCCGCAGCACGCCCAGCCGCCCGTCCGTGTGCTGGACCAGGAACTCATGGCCGCGGTCCTCGAGGGCAAGCACCCAGCCGCCCGGCTCAATGACGAAGGCCGGCGCCCCGGTACGGGGATCGAAGGCGGTCCGGTGCTGGGCCACAGCAAACCAAAAAGCCTCGTGGATGGGCTGTTCCTCTGATTCCTCCGGCCGGCTGGCCGGGTCCACTGTTGCCCCGATTGGCTCCTCGGCCCGGACCTGCTGATGCACGGCCGTCGCTGCGGGCGGCTCCCAGGTACCCCGGGCCGCAGAGCCGGCGGGGGCATCGCTGTCATGTTGTGCCATGGCCGATGAACCGTTGGCTCCGCCGCCCCTCACAGGCACATCTCCGAACTGCGTTTCCTCGGCGGCGGGCGCAGGGGCGGGGCGTACGACGTCGGCCGCCTGGGTTGGCGGGCCGGCATCACCTTCCGGAGCACGCTCGGAAACTTCAGGGGCAGTGGAAACGGGGCCGTTTGCTGCTGGCCCGCCGGCCGCAGTAACGCCGGCGGCGGGGACAGCAGCCGTGGCGGGTGAATGGGATGCAGCTGCCGAAGGAACCGCGGCTGTCGCCGGCGGCTGGTGGGAGGCTCCGGTCTGGACTGCGGAAGATCCGGCCCCGGAACCGCCAAACAGCTTGCCGCCGGCAGCACCGAGCAACTTCCCGACCCCGGGTTTGGAAGCGGTAGCGGAAGCGGACTCCGAGCCGCGGGAGTCTCCCGCGCCGGACCCGGCCTTCGGCGGTTTGGGCGCCCGCGGCTTCCGTACGGGAACGGCAGCTTCACGGGCCACCACATGCGCGGGGATTTCCGCACGGTCCTGGAAATCCGGGGAGATGTAAGGAAGGAACCGGCCCAGGACGGTCACGGCGAATAGCACTACTGCACCTATCAGGCCCACCATGAGACTGGGAACGTAGGCCCCTGCCACGGACAGGAAGAAGAAGGCGACGGCGAACGAGGCCACGACGGACGCGAACTGGTCGATGGACAGCGAACCGATCCTGATCTTCGTACCCGGTGCCAGCCTCCGCGCAGCGAAGAGTGCGCTCACCGCCACTGGCAGGACGATACCCAGCCCCAGGAAGAAAAGGTTGTTCAGGTTCCAGAGGTTATAGCGGCCGCCGAACATGGGGAGCAGCGAAGCGACGAACAGGATGACGGTGGCGGCAAACACGGCCAGGTCCCGGATGGTGAACGGACCGAGCACGGCCTCGGTGCCATTCCGGCCCTTTGCTCCGGTAGCGCCCTGCCGGTCTGCGCCGGCGGCCGAAGGGGTGGCGGCCCCCGAGCCTGCCTCTGTGTCGGGGCCGGTTTTCTGGCCGAAGCTCTGCTGGTTCATTCTGTTCTCCTTAGCGTGGCGGCACCGGGGCTGTGGCCCGAACCGTGCCGTCTTACAGCGGTTCCGTCCTTCCCAGGCTCTTGCCAAGCCCGGGAAGGACGGTCCGCAGTGAAGTCACAATTTCATCTCAGCCTAGTCAACAGCCTTACTGATCACTAGCTGGCCACGATGCCCGACGGCCGCCGGGGACTGCGCGCGGAACCATTCATCGCTTAATGAATGCCGCTCGCGGGCTGGTCTGTGACACCGCACACATCCGCTGCCCCCACGCATTAGTCTTGATTCCGGAACAGCTCTTTGCGGAAGACCCGTGAGCAGCCGGTGCCCGACGTCGTGCAGGCGGCGGAGCCCGGCCGGCAGCGGATCTCCGCGCAGCAAAGATCGATGAATGATGAGGTTCACATGTCCCAGGACACTCCAAGCTCCACCGCCACCGCACCCTCAGGCTCCGGGCAGGGCGGCCAGCAGGGCGATGCCTTTGAAAACCTGTTGCACGAAACCAGGGCGTTTCCACCGTCCCACGAATTCGCTGCTGACGCCGTGGTCACCGCCGCGGAGTATGAAGAAGCTGCCGCTGACCGTCCCGCGTTCTGGGCCCGGCAGGCCCGTGAGTTGCTGACTTGGAGCAAGGACTTTGACCAGGCGCTTGACTGGTCCAACCCGCCGTTCGCGAAGTGGTTCGTGGGCGGGGAAGTCAACGCCGCCTACAACGCCCTGGACCGGCATGTTGAGAATGGCCTGGGCGACCGGGTGGCCATCTACTTCGAGGGCGAACCCGGCGACACCCGTACCTACACCTACGCCCAGCTGACTGAAGAGGTGAAGAAGGCGGCCAACGCCTTCGAATCCCTCGGCGTCGTCAAGGGCGACCGGGTGGCCGTGTACCTGCCGATGATCCCCGAAGCCGTCATCACGCTGCTCGCCTGCGCCCGGATCGGCGCGGTGCACTCGGTGGTGTTCGGCGGCTTCTCCGCGGAGTCTCTGCGCGACCGGATCAACGATGCCAAGGCGGTCGCGCTGATCACGGCGGATGGCGGCTTCCGTCGCGGCCAGGTCGTGCCGCTCAAGCGGTTCGCGGACGAGGCGCTGTCCGCCTGTCCGTCGGTCCGCCACGTGCTGGTCGTCCGCCGGCGTCCCGGCGCCTCGGGCGACGAGTCGTTCGCCAAGATGCAGGAAGGCCGGGACCACTGGTGGCACCGCCTGCTCGAGGACGCCGCGATCAGCGCAACGCCCGAGGCCATGGACGCTGAGGACCTCCTCTTCATCCTGTACACCTCGGGCACCACGGGAAAGCCCAAGGGCATCGTGCACACCACCGGGGGATACCTGACGCAGGTGGCGTCCACCACGAAATACGTCTTTGATCTCAAGGAGACGGACGTGTTCTGGTGCACCGCCGATATCGGCTGGGTGACCGGACATTCCTATGTGGTGTATGGTCCCCTCGCCAACGGGGCCACCGTGCTGATGTACGAAGG
>JBKJVX010000092.1:0-15267 GCA_046717065.1 Arthrobacter sp.
AACCCAAAAAACCCCCCCCCCCCCCCCCAAAAAGGGGGGGGGCCCCGCCGTCGTGATGTGAATCAGTTGTAGCGGGGCTTGGCCTGCTCATCCAGGCCGGCATGGAACTCGATGAACTTTGCTCGGCGACTTTGCCCGCCAGGCCGAGTGCAGCTTCGATGGTGAGGACATCCATTGCTGCTTGCAGTTTCATTTTTTCTCTTTCGGTTTTGGATAACTGGGTAGGGGAGTGGGTGGCTTACGGTGGTGGCGAACTGCACCTGCTCGAAGAGGCTTCCCGAGTACTGCCGCGTTAGCGCCGAACCGTGGCCCGGCTTCCGGGCAGCCGGGATAAGCACGACGGCGGCAGCGGCGTCCGCGAGCGGGGAACCTTGCTGGTGGTGTAGGGAACTCGAGGTGCTTTAGCTGCTGGCGGCCGGCCAGCGGAACCGCACCATCGCAGGGCGGCTCCACCTCAGTGAAAACACCGTGAAGTTCCATCTCCGGAACATCTTCCGGAAGATCGGGGCGTACTCACGCGCCTAAGCGATCGCGCTCGCAGACAGCAGCGGATTGCGTTAAGCCACTTGACGCCATGTCAGCTCCGTCACAGTCCGCAGTCTAGGATCGGAAGTGTGGAATTAGCCGGGAGGACGCTTCAGGCGGCCTCGTTGCGGGAGAGCGAGCCGCAGAAACTACTCGAGAGTATGCATCATGGCTTCGAACATTGACCCTGAATCTGACATTGATGTGGAGGGCGGTCAGTCCGGCGGCGTTCAGTCCGTGGACCGGGCACTTGCGGTGCTGGAAATCCTGGCTCGCGACGGCCATGCAGGCGTCAGCGATATCGCCGAGGAGATGGGCATCCATAAGTCCACGGTCTCGCGCCTGCTCGGCTCGTTGGTGGCCAGGGAAATGGTCCATCAGAACAGCGAGCGCGGAAAGTACCAACTAGGCTTCGGCATCCTGCGTCTGGCCAGCTCCATCCCGGGCAGGCTCAGCCTGGTCCGGGAGGCGCGGCCCGTCCTGGAAAGCCTGGCGGACGAGTTCAAGGAAACAGCCAACCTTGC
Source organism: Arthrobacter sp. (assembly GCA_046717065.1). Taxonomy (GTDB): domain Bacteria; phylum Actinomycetota; class Actinomycetes; order Actinomycetales; family Micrococcaceae; genus Arthrobacter. Next base: position 1,050 of record JBKJVX010000092.1, read on the forward strand.
CGTGCTGCGCTCCAACTACGCGGTGAATGTAGACCAGGCAATGGGGCCTTCGACCTTGGCCACGTATGACTGGGTGGGCAACCTGACGCCGCTGCACGCCACCTCGAGCGGGAAGGTCCTGCTTGCCGCGCTGCCGGCCGAGGACCGGGACCGCATCCTGAAGGAGACCGGCCTGCCGTCGCGGACTCCCCGGACCATCACCAACCGCAAGGAACTTGAAAACCAGTTGCTCGCCGTCGCCCGCGACGGCTATGGGGTGGTGCGCGAGGAATTCGAGATCGGCCTGACGGCGGCCGCCGTTCCCGTCTACAACCATATGGGTGCCGTGATCGGGGCCATCAGCATCTCCGGCCCGGCCTTCCGCTTTGATCCGGAGGAGATCCCGGGACTGATCGCAGCGCTGAAGCAGGGCGGGCTGCAGGTCAGCGCCAAGATGGGCTACACCGGCCGCTAAGGCATCAGCGTCCATGGGAGGATAAGGAAGCTGCCGAACGCCAGGACGCCCCACGCCGGCAGCGCTCAGAGGTCCTCTTCGAGCCGGGCGGTGAGGATCCGGCTGGCGTTGACCTGAAGGATGCCGAGCGACTCCTGGATCAGGGGTGAGGCGATGCTGCCCCTGCGCACCGCTGCGACAATGCGGCGCGTGGGTTTCGCTTTACCGGTGATGCGTAGCCGAACCACGTTTTCGGCACCATGCAAGGGCGCCAGCCGGGGCAGCAGGCCGACGCCCAGCCCCGCACCCACGAACGCGATGTGGGTTTCCCATTCAACGGCTTCATGGGCAATCCGCGGTGTCACCCCGACTGCCGTGAACGCCGCGGTGAAGAGGGAATGGTAGGTGGAACCGGCGGCCTCCGTGATCCAAGGTTCCGATGCCAGTTCTTCAAGCGTCGCTGTTTCCCTTGATGCCAGCGGATGGTCGCCGGGAATGATCACGTCCAGTGGATCGTCGAGCAGAACTCTCTGCTCGAAGCGCGGATCGTCCTCACCATAACTGTCCGACTGCATGGCGACAATGACTGCAAGGTCGATTCGTTCCGCAATCAACAAGTCGAAGCAGCGGGCCGGATCGGCCTCAAGGACCTGCACCTCCAGCAGGGGGCGTGTTGAGCGCAGGGTGGCGGCCAGCGGCGCAAGCAACTGCGCGGCCGCAGTGGAAAATCCGCCGAGGCCAAAGTGGGACTGCACCTGGTCGCCGGCCTCCATGGCTGCGGCGCGCAGGCTCTCCCACTGGGCAATAAGGGGATCCGAGCCCGCCACAAGAAAACGTCCCGTGGCGGTAAGCCGCACGCCCCGGCCGTCTTTCGTCAGCAGCTGCATTCCAAGCACCCGCTGGAGCTCCCGCAGTTGCGCGGAGACGGCAGAGGGAGAATAGCCCGTGAGTTCCGCGGTCGCGCCAATGGTCCCGCACCGGGCGAACACGCGGAGGGTGATGAGCCTTGCATCGATCATGCACCTATTCTGCATGGTTATCTTCAAAATCTTGCGCTTTTGTTGCAGGTCTTGTGACCCTAATCTCATCACTACAAGTTCTTCGACCGTGCCGCCCGCACCCGTGGTCAACACGCAACACCCATTACCCAGGCCTCCCGGGAGGAAACCCATGACTGCTTCAGTGAACGTGCCCCTCAATTCACGCGGAAAACTCGCTGCATCACTGCCTGCCGAGCAGCTGGCAGAGATTACCGCGTTGTTTGAGTTCCGGCGCACCGGCTTCTCCCTCGATGCCCCCTTCTACACTGATCGCTCGATCTTCACCATCGACATGGAGGCCATTTTTGGCCGGCACTGGATCTTTGCCGCCAGCACCGCCGAACTGCCGGAGCCGGGCGATTATGTCACCGTCGACTACGGGCCCTACTCCCTGATCGTGCTGCGCAACGACGACGGCGCCGTAAACGTCCTGCACAACGTATGCCGCCACCGCGGCGCCCGGGTTCTTACCGAAGCTGCCGGGTCAACCGGAAACCTGGTCTGCGGCTACCACTCCTGGACCTACTCCCCGGAAGGCAACCTGATCCATGCCTCCGCGCCAGGGGAAACGAAGTTCGACAAAAGCTGCTTCGGCCTCAAGCGCGCCCACGGCCGCGAGGTCGCCGGGCTAATCTTCGTCTGCATTGCGGATGAACCGCCGGCGGACTTCGACGAAACCGCAAAGATCTTTGAGCCCTATCTGGCGCCCCACGACCTCTCGAAGACAAAAATCGCCTACCAGCAGAACATCATCGAAGAGGGCAACTGGAAGCTTGTCATGGAGAACAACCGTGAGTGCTACCACTGCGACGGCCACCCTGAGCTCGCCTGCTCCCTCTTCCCCACCTGGGGCCTGACGGAGGGCCTGATCCCGCCCCACCTTGAGGAAGTGTGGGACCGGAACAAGGAAGCCCAGTCCTCCCTCGAAGAGCGTTGCCGCCGCTACGGCCTTCCCTACGAGGTGGTAGAGCAGCTTGACACGCGCATCGCGGGAATCCGCATCTCACGGGAATCCCTCGATGGAGAGGGCGAATCGTTCTCCGCCGACGGGCGCAGGCTATCCAAGAAGCTGCTCGGTGACCTCCGCGACTTCCGCCTTGGCCGCTGCTCGATGCACCTGCAGCCCAACAGCTGGTTCCATTTCCTCGGCGACCACGTCATCACGTTCGGTGTCTTCCCCATCAACGAACACCAGAGCCTCGTACGCACCACGTGGCTGGTGGCTGACGACGCCGTGGAAGGCGTCGACTACGACCTGGAGAAGCTCACCTACACCTGGAAGCAGACGAACCTGCAGGACAAGGCGTTCGTGGAGCTCTGCCAGCAGGGTGCCGGCAGCCCCGCCTACGAGCCCGGCCCCTACATGAAGAGCGAATACCAGGTGGAGGCTTTCATCAACTGGTACGTGCAGCGCGTGCAGGAGCACTTGGCATGATTGAACTCCTCACTGAAACGGCAGTCCAGGAACCACAGCGTATCCGGGGTCTTGAGATGCCATGGAACAGGGTGATGGGAAGCACCGAGACACCCGCGCGGGCAGCCCGTGCATTGGGCCCATGGCACCCGCAGGAGTTTATGGCCGAATGCGTCGAGACCATTCCCGAGGCCGGCGCCATGATGACCTTCGTGTTCCGCCGATGCGACGGCGCGCCCCTGGCGTTCCGTGCGGGCCAGTATGTGAACGTCGCCTTTCCCGTCCATGGCGAGGGCCAGGAACCGGTGGACCGCAGCTACTCGCTGTCCAGTTCGCCCACCGAGCCATGGACCTTCAGCATTACCGTCAAGTGCGACCCCACGGGACTGGTCTCGCCCTGGGTGCACGAGAACGTCAAGCCCGGCACCGTTCTTGAGATGCTGGGACCGGTGGGAGCATTCCACCTTCCCGATGCCGACCGCCGGGCACGATATCTCTTGCTTGCCGCCGGCGCAGGCATCACTCCCATCATGTCCATGGTCCGGACCATCCACTCCCTGCCTGGACAGGCCGATGTTGTGGTGCTCTACCACGGCTCGGATGCCGGAGGCTTTGCCTTCCGCCGGGAATTGGCCTATATCGCCTCCGTGGATTCACGCGTCAAGGTCTACTACTCCCTGGGCGACCGCACTGTACCGGAGGGGTGGGAAGGACTCAGCGGAAGGCTGACGGCGGCCATGGTCGAGGAGGTGGCCCCGGACGCCAACGGCCGCCAGGTGTACGCATGTGGTCCTGAGGGGTACCTGAACACCGCCAGCGAGCTCCTCAAGAAGGTCGGTGTCGACGACACTTCCATCTACGTGGAGTTTTTCTCGGGAGACCGCCAGACGCTCCTTGAATACCAGGCGGAGGTGGCACTTGCAGCCGACTTCGCGGAGGAGATCGCCGAGGAGATCGCCGAATCCGCCGAGGACTACTTTGAAAGCCAGCCCGCCGCGTTCGCCCTCTACGAGCCTGGTTACGACGCCGACGGAACTACGCAGGCCTCGGGGCTGCCGTTGGAAATCGACGACCCGAAGGCACCCGGCCCCGGCCCCTCCGCCGACAGTCCGGGCGGGGAGCCGGAAGCCGGTCCCCCTGATGCCTCAAGCTTCAACACGGTGGGAACAGGCAGCCTCACCATGTCCTTCATGCGTACCGGCATCAACGTGCGGATCGACCCCACCGAGCAGATCCTCGAGGTGGCCCAGCGTGCTGGCGTCAGGATTGGCGCGAACTGCAAGGAAGGCATGTGCGGCTCCTGCAAGGTCGTCAAGCTTTCAGGGGAGATCGAGATGAACCACCAGGGCGGGATCCGGGCACGGGAGATCTCTGCAGGCAAGTTCCTGCCCTGCTGCTCCATCGCGCAGACGGACCTGGTGATCGATGCCTGAACCCTCTGCCGGGCCACTGTCAGGCGCAGCCGAACCCCTGAAATAGGGCTTCAAACTTCGGAAAAACCTTGACAGGTGGCTGTGATTCGGGCCACTCTGTTGCTTATGGCGAGACGTGTTGTTCTTTACGGAACAGCCGCCGCGTTGGAAGCAAAGCTGACCTTGATCACTGAATACCAGGAAGCCCCGATCTTCCACCCGGTTTGGGGACGCCGGAGTACAGCGTGAGCCCATGAATTCAAACCAAAGGACTTGACATGGCTTTGAACAGCGACATCCGCACGGATGCCCAACCGCCTCTTGAGCTGGAGCCCAAACCCGTTCCTGCACCGGAAAACTCCCCTTCCTCCCACGACTCCCACGACGCGGAGGACACCGAACAGATCATGCAGGAGCTTCGCCAGACCCGTTCCGAACAGGCCGTGGCTGAACGGCGGAACCGTAAGCTCACGCTGGACAAGGCCACCTTCGGTATCACCGGTGTCCTCGCCCTGGCCTTCGTGGCCTGGGGCTTCCTCGGCCGGGACAGCCTCTCCGCTACCTCAACTTCCGCCCTCAACTGGGTGATGGAGTACACCGGCTGGCTCTTTATGGTCCTGGCCTCGCTGTTCGTCGTTTTTGTCCTCTGGCTGGCCCTCGGAAAATGGGGCAACATCCCGCTCGGCAAGGACGGGGAAAAGCCGGAGTTCCGGACTGTTTCCTGGATCGCCATGATGTTTGCGGCCGGCATGGGCATCGGCCTGATGTTCTACGGCGTGGCCGAGCCGCTTTACCACTACATCTCCCCACCGCCCGGAACGGTGGACGGAAGGACCCCCGCGGCCATCCAGACCGCCATGGCCACCTCCATCTTCCACTGGACCCTGCATCCCTGGGCGATGTACGCCGTCGTCGGCATTGCCATGGCCTATGGAACCTACCGCCTGGGCCGCCGGCAGCTTATCTCCGCGGCGTTCACTTCGCTGTTCGGCATCAGGACGGTGGAAGGGCCGGTAGGCAAGTTCATCAACATCCTGGCGATCTTCGCCACGCTCTTCGGCACGGCGGCTTCCCTGGGCCTTGGCGCCCTCCAAATCGGCAGCGGACTCAGTTCCAACGGCTGGATCGGCGAGATCGGCACCCCAGTCCTGGTGGCCATCGTTGCCATCCTGACTGCGTGTTTCGTGGCCTCGGCGGTATCCGGCATCAGCCGCGGCATCCAGTGGCTGTCCAACATCAACATGGTCCTGGCCGTTGTCCTGGCGCTCATCGTCTTCATTGCAGGGCCAACGCTGTTCATCCTCAACCTCATCCCGGCCGCGGTGGGTGACTACGCCAGGGACCTGGCCGAAATGTCCTCCCGCACCGAGGCCGTCGGTGACGAGGCCCTGCGCACCTGGATGTCCGGCTGGACCATCTTCTACTGGGCCTGGTGGGTGTCCTGGACGCCTTTCGTGGGCATGTTCATCGCCCGGATCAGCCGCGGCCGGACCATCCGGCAGTTTGTCACCGGCGTCCTGCTGGTACCCAGCATCGTCAGCGTCATCTGGTTTGGCATCTTCGGCGGAACGGCCTTCAAGATCCAGGAGGACGCGGACAAGGCGGGCACGGCCGGCCTCGTGTCCATGGCCAGCGGGTCACCGTCCATCGACTTTGACGGAGCCCTGTTCGACCTGGTGAAGAACATGTCCATGCCGGCCTGGCTGACCGCGGCGGTCATCGTCCTCGCCATGGTTCTGGTGGCCATCTTCTTCATCACGGGAGCCGACTCGGCGTCGATCATCATGGCGTCATTGAGCTCCAACGGATCCTCGGACCCGAAGCGCGGCCTGGTCATCTTCTGGGGACTCCTCACCGGCGCGGTTGCCGCCGTGATGATGCTGGCCGGCGGAGACGAGCCTTCGGAGGCACTGTCCGGCCTGCAGCGCATCACCATCGTGGCCGCCCTGCCGTTCGTGCTGGTCATGCTGCTGCTCTGCTTCGCCCTGGTGAAGGACCTGCGCCGGGATCCGCTGTCCCTGCGGCGGCGGCTTGCTGACTCAGTAGTGGAGCGCGCCATCCGGACCGGCGTGGACCAGCACGGCGGCGTCCAGTTCGATCTCGTTACCAAGCATGAATGTGATCAGCGGTGTTCGGACGGCGGCCCCTGCGCCGCTTCCCCCGCTGACACCCCAGCCCCCGCAAAGAACCAGGAGTAGACCATGACCACAGTCCTTGAGGGCCGCCCCACCGGTAATGCGACGGCGGAAGCCGGCGCCGTCCCCAGCGTCCGCAGTACCGGCACCGCACAGTTCGTCCTCACCCTTGCCTGCCCGGAGCGCCCCGGAATCGTCCGGGCGATCACCGCATTCCTCGCTGATCGCGGCTTCGACATTGTTGAACACCAGCAGTTCGATGACCACATGAGCGGCAAGCTGTACCTGCGCACGGCCTTCACTCCGGGAGACAAGGAAGTTTCCGCGGAAGGCCTCAGTGCGGAGTTCGCCGCCGTTGCCGATGAGTTCGACATGGAGTTCGCCATCCACGACGGCCGCCCCCAGCGCGTGCTGGTAATGGTTTCGAAGTTCGGCCACTGCCTCAACGACCTTATCTTCCGGTGGCGCGCCGGCAGCCTGGGTGCGGAGATCGCCGTCGTGGTGTCCAACCACGAGGACCTCCGCCCCATGGCGGAAGCCGCGGGCCTGCCGTTCATCCACGTGCCGGTCACCGCGGACACCAAGCCGCAGGCCGAGGCGCGCATGCTGGAACTGGTCGAGGAGTACCAGGCAGACCTGGTGGTCCTGGCCCGCTACATGCAGGTACTCTCGGACGGCCTCAGCGAGACCCTCCGCGGCCGCGCCATCAACATCCACCATTCCTTCCTGCCCGGGTTCAAGGGGGCCAAGCCTTACCACCAGGCCTATGACCGCGGCGTGAAGCTCATCGGCGCCACCGCTCACTACGTCACCGCAGACCTGGACGAGGGTCCGATCATCGAGCAGGAAGTGTTCCGGGTGGACCACAGCCTGGACCCGAATGCGCTGGTTACGGTCGGCAGAGACGCCGAATCGCAGGCACTGTCCCGCGCTGTTAAGTGGCACTGCCAGCACCGGGTCCTGCTCAACAACACCCGCACCGTCGTCTTCCGCTAACGCAACGCCCGCCACGCAAAACAGGAGAAACAAAACCCATGAGCGCATCACCACGCGTTGTCATTATCGGGGCCGGCATTGTCGGAACCAACCTTGCCGACGAACTCGCCACCCGGGGCTGGACCAACATCACGGTGGTGGAACAGGGCCCGCTGGAACTTGCCGGCGGCTCCACCTCGCACGCGCCGGGCCTGGTGTTCCAGAACAACCCGTCACGGACCATGACCGAATTCGCCACCTACACAGTGAACAAGCTGCTGGCCCTGAGCAAGGACGGCCAGTCCTGCTTCAACCAGGTGGGCGGCCTGGAGCTGGCAACCACCCCCGAGCGCCTGGCCGACCTCAGGCGCAAGATGGGCGTGATGACCTCCTGGGGCGTCGAAAGCCGGATCGTCGACGCCGACGAATGCGAAAAGATCTACCCCCTCCTGAACACCGGCAAGCTCACCGGCGGCCGTGAAGTCCTGGGCGGCCTGCTCATCCCCACCGACGGCCTGGCCCTGGCCGCCCGTGCGGTGCAGCTGCTGATCGAGCGCACGAGCGAGCGTGGCGTGAGGTACCAGGGCAACACCACGGTGACCGGCATCGCCCAGGAGGGCGGCAAGGTGACCGGCGTCGAAACCGACAACGGACTGATCCCGGCGGACATCGTGGTGTCATGTGCAGGTTTCTGGGGCCGGGAACTCGGCAAGATAGTGGGGCTGGAAGTCCCGCTGCTGCCGCTGGCCCACCAGTACGCCATCAGCACTCCGCTGCCCGAACTCGCGGGCGTCAACGAGCTACCCCAGGGGGCCGGCAAGCCCATCCTGCGCTACCAGGACAAGGACCTGTACTACCGCGAATGGGGTGACCGCATCGGCATCGGAAGCTACGCCCACCGCCCCATGCCGGTAGATATGTCCGCCCTGCCGAAGGTCTCCGCAGAGGAAATGTCGGACCACCGCATGCCCTCCCGCCTGGAGTTCACCCTGGAAGACTTCCTGCCCGCTTGGGAGGACAGCAAGGACCTGCTGCCGGCACTGCGCAGCTCCGAGATCCAGGACGGCTTCAACGGCATCTTCTCCTTCACCCCCGACGGCGGACCGCTCATGGGCGAAGCGCCCGACCTTGAAGGCCTGTTCGTGGCCGAAGCCGTATGGGTCACGCACTCGGCCGGCGTGGCCAAGGCAATGGCGGAGCTGTTGGTGGAAGGCCGGTCCCGCACGGATCTGCACGGCTGCGAGCTCACCCGCTTCGAAAAGGTCCAGACCTCCGACGCCTACGTCAGCGAGACGTCGCAGCAGAACTTCGTGGAGATCTACGACGTGATGCACCCGCTGCAGCCCAGGGAATCCCCGCGCGACCTGCGCGTCAGCCCGTTCAACGTCCGCCAGAAGGAACTCGGCGCGTTCTTCCTCGAGTCCGCCGGCTGGGAGCGTCCGCACTGGTTCGAGGCAAACCGCGCGCTGCTCGAGGAACTGCCGGCAGAGTGGCAGACGCCGGAGCGGGACGAGTGGTCCGCCATGTTCTCGTCCCCCATTTCCGCAGCCGAGGCATGGAAGACGCGTACCGCCGTCGGACTTTACGACATGACGCCGCTGAAGCGGCTGTCCGTTGTGGGCCCGGGCGCGCAGGCGCTGCTGCACCGGCTCAGCACGGGCAACATTGCCAAGAAGCCGGGTGCGGTCACCTACTGCCTGCTGCTGGAGCACGACGGCGGCATCCGCAGCGACGTCACCGTCGCACGGCTGGCGGAGGAAGACTTCCAGCTGGGCGTCAACAGCAACGTGGACTTCGACTACCTCCGGGTGGAGGCCCGGAAGCAGTCGGCCGCGGATCCCGCCCAGTGGGTGCATGTCTCCGACATCACCGGCAGCACCTGCTGCATCGGGCTGTGGGGTCCGCTGGCCCGCGAAGTGATCGGCAAGGTCAGCTCCGACGACCTGACCAACGACGGCCTGAAGTACTTCCGCACCAAGGAAATCTCGGTGGGCGGCATCCCGGTCACGGCCATGCGACTCTCCTACGTGGGCGAGCTCGGCTGGGAGCTCTACACCACGGCCGAGTATGGCCTGAAGCTGTGGGACCTGCTGTTCGAAGCCGGCCAGGAGCACGGCATCATTGCCGCTGGCCGCGGGGCATTCAACAGCATGCGGCTGGAAAAGGGCTACCGGCTGTGGGGCACGGACATGACGTCCGAGCATCACCCCTACGAATCCGGCCTGGGCTTCTCCATCGCCAAGGACAAGACGGGTTTTGTGGGTGCCGAGGCTCTTGCGGCCCGCAAGGAGCAGCCGGCCACCCGGGCGCTCCGGTGCCTGACGGTCGACGACGGCACGTCCCTCGTGCTGGGCAAGGAACCCGTGTACGTGGACGGTTCTGCAGCCGGTTACGTTACGAGTGCCGCCTACGGCTACTCGGTGCGGAAGCCGATCGCGTACGCCTGGCTGCCCGCCTCGGTTTCCGAAGGCGACGCCGTGGAGGTCGAGTACTTCGGCAAGCGCATCGCCGCGACGGTCTCTGCCGAGCCCCTGTTCGATCCGGGCATGGAGCGCCTGCGCGGGTGACTTAGAGCAGGGGCGGAGCCCCGCTCTGCCGTCGAAAACCGGGGGTCGCCGAACGGGCGGCCCCCGGTTTTACGCGTGCCCGTCGGATTGTCAGACCCCGTTGCCATGATTGATTTATGGGAAAAGCGGCGGTGGCGAAGGCGTTTGAGGAGATCAATGCCGCTCTTGCTGTGCTCAATGCCGAAGCGGATGGCTGTGGTTCGGAGGCGTTCTCCGCTGCTGACCCGTTGGCCGGGCTTGCGGACGGCTGCCTGGACATCCTTGCCGGGGCGCGGGTGGCGGAGGCTGGGTTCGCGGGTTTGAAGGCGCGGGCCGCGGCGAAGTATGCAGACACTGCGCAGGTCATCGCGCCGCCGGACGCACCTGTACAGGCGCTGGAAATGGCTGTCGCCGCGGAAATCGGCGCACTCCTGGTCCTCGGTCCCCGGGCAGCCGGTGCGTTCCTGGCCGCCTCTCACGCACTGTGCAAGGAATTGCCGCTGACACTGTCGGCACTGCAGTCGGGGACGATCACCTGGCCGCACGCCCTGGTCATGGTGGAGGAATCAGCCAGCCTTGACCCCGCCGGCGCCGCCGCACTCGAGGCCCACTTCCTGGACCCCGATGTGCCGAAGCCGTCTACGGCCGCCCCGATCGGGGAGATGCCGGCGTACCGGTTCAAAACCAAGGCCAGGACGTGGCGGGAACGCCACCACGCCGAGTCCATCGAAACACGCCACGCCAAGGGCGTGGCGGACCGGCGGGTGGAATACCGGCTGGATCAGGACGGAATGGCCTGGCTCTCCGCCTGCCTGCCCGCAGACCAGGCGATGGCGGGCTGGAACAAGCTGACCGCCGACGCACGGGAATTACAGGGCCCGAAGGAAACCCGGACCCTCACCCAGTTACGCGCGGACCTGTACGGCAACCTGCTCCTCGGTGAAACCACCAACGGCGGTCACGACGCGGCGGCAGGAACAGCTGCCGGCCCGTCATCCTCGATCCGGCCCCAGGTGCTGGTCACCGTGCCCGTGTTCTCGCTGCTGGGCCTCACCGAGGAACCCGCGATGCTCGACGGGTACGGACCCATCCCGCCGTCGATGGCGCGGCAGCTGGTCGCAAATGGTGCGGGTTCATTTTACCGGGTGCTGGTGGATCCGCGGGACGGGGCGCCGCTGGAAATCGGCCGCACCAGCTACCGCCTTACCACGGCCATGAAAAAGGCACTGCAGCTCAGGGACGGCAAATGCACTTTCCCCGGCTGCAACAACCCATCCCTCGACAACGAGGCAGACCATCTCCAGGCCTGGCAACACGGCGGCCATACGGGCATCAGCAACCTGGCGCAACTCTGCCCCAAACATCACCGCCTCAAACATGCCACGGGCTGGACACCCACCCCAGCCACCAAAACCGAAGCACCCGGCTGGACCTCACCCACCGGTCGCCACTACAAAGCCGAACACCACGATTGGGAACCACCGCACTGGCCACACCAGCTACACGAAGCCTCCGGGGATCCTCCGGACTTTGCCTTCCTTGGGCTCTCCGCAGGCGAAGAAGCCCTCGAATGGTTCCTGCATGCCCCACCCGCCTGAATCGTCGCTGGATTTCACTCGCCAGCGGCTCCCAAACCTCCCGAGGTCAGACATGCTCAACCAGCGTGTGCCTGTGCGTTGTCGCTCGACCACCGGTGCCTGAGTGCTGCGGCCTCATCCAACGGTTTGACTCCCCCGCCACTTCCTCTTGCCCTCGCTTGCGGCTGGTGCTTGGCTGGTGGGATGGCAGATGACGGGGTTTCCAAGGACATTCCGGACGACGAGCACTTGCGGCAGGATGTAGCAGCGGAGGCCGGGGGAGAGCCCAAGGGCGGCCCGGACATCAGTAATACGCCCGGACAAACCAATGCCGGACAACAGGTGGGCGGGCTGGCTTCCGCCAGCGGCTACGGCGATGACCTGGATCCTGAAGCGCAGCCCGACGGCAACAACCCCGTGTAAGCGAACCCAGTGACTAAACAGCGACGGCGACATTCTCCGGCAGGTGCGGAATGTCGCCGTCGCTCTTTAGTGTCTTGGGGGACAGCGGTGCAGGGCAGTACAACTAACCCACTGCGGCGGGCTCCGGCTCGAGCTGGCCGGTAGCGGTTGTGCCAGCGGCTTCCGCGGGGTGCGGGACGAAGCGGACGAACATGGCTTTGAAGCCGGGGGTGTTGGATTCGCGGGCGACGTTCTCTTTGTGGACCAGGGCGTTGGCTTCGGGGAAGTACGCGGCGGCGCAGCCCTTTGCGGTGGGGTAGGCCACGAGCCGGAACTTGTCCGCCGTCCGGTCGTGGCCGCGGAAGGTGCTGACCACGTCCACGAGGTCCCGGTCTTGGAAGCCCAGTTCTGCCAGGTCGTCGGGATGGATGAGGATGACGCGGCGGCCGCCGGAGATGCCCCGGTAGCGGTCGTCCAGGCCGTAGAAGGTGGTGTTGTACTGGTCGTGGCTGCGGATGGTCTGGAGGACCAGGTGACCGTCGGGCGGGGTGAGGTATTCCAGCGGGCTGACGGTGAACCGGCCGCGGCCAATGTCGGTTTTGAAGGAGCGGGTGTCCCGGGGCGGGTTGGGCAGCACAAACCCGTTTTTGGTCCGGACCCGGGCGTTGAAGTCCTCGAAGCCGGGCAGGACGCGTTCGATGTGGTCCCGGATGACGTCGTAGTCCTCGGCCATGGCCTTCCAGTCCACGGAGTGATCCGGGCCGAAGGTCGCCTCGGCCATCCTGGCGACGATCACCGGTTCGGCGAGGAGGTGCTCGGAGACCGGGGTCAGCCTGCCCTGGGTGGAGTGGACCACGGACATGGAGTCCTCCACGGAGAGGAACTGGGCGCCCTTGGGGTGCTTGTCGTCCTTGTCCGTCCTGCCGAGCGTGGGCAGGATCAGCGACGTGCGGCCGTGCACGATGTGGGAGCGGTTGGGTTTGGTGGAGATGTGCACGGTCAGGCCGATCCGCTGCATCCCGGCTTCGAGGGTTTCGGTGTCGGAGCAGGCGAGGGAGAAGTTCCCGCCCATTGAAACAAAGACGTCCACCTCGTCACGTTCAAACGCTTCCATGGCCTCGACGGCGTCGTAGCCGTGGTGGCGCGGGGAGGTGATGCCGAATTCGGTGTCGAGGGCCTCGAGGAGCCATTCCTTCGGCTTCTCCCAGATGCCCATGGTCCGGTCGCCCTGGACGTTGGAGTGCCCGCGGACAGGGCAGGCGCCGGCACCGGGCTTGCCGAAGTTCCCCTGCAGCAGCAGGACGTTGACCATTTCCTTGATAGTGTCCACCGAGTGCGGCTGCTGCGTCACACCCAGGGCCCAGCAGAAGATGGTGGCCTTGGACCGGATCAGCATCCCGGCCACGGTTTCGATCTGGTCCCGGGAGAGCCCGGTGGCTTTCTCCGTTTCGGCCCAGTCCAGCTCCGCGCGGGCTTCACGGTAGGCATCGAACCCGTCGGTCTGCGCGGCGATGAAGGGATGGTCGACAACGGTTCCCGGGTTCCGCTTTTCCTCTTCAAGGAGCAGGTGGCCAAGGGCCTGAAAAAGGGCGAGGTCCCCGCCGACCTTGATCTGCAGGTATTCATCGGCCAGCGGTGTGCCGCCGCCGATCACACCGGAGACGGTCTGCGGGTCCTTGAAGTTGAACAGCCCGGCCTCTGGCAGCGGGTTGACGGCCACCACCTTGCCGCCCTTGTCCTTGCATTCCTTCAGTGCAGACAGCATCCGGGGGTGGTTGGTGCCAGGGTTCTGCCCCACCACGAAGATCAGTTCGGAATCATGGATGTCATCCAGCGACACGGTGCCCTTGCCGATCCCGATAGTGGGGTTCAGCGCCGAGCCGGAGGATTCATGGCACATGTTTGAACAGTCCGGCAGGTTGTTGGTGCCCAGTGCCCGGGCAAACAGCTGGTACATAAACGCTGTCTCGTTCGCAGTCCTGCCCGAGGTGTAGAAAACGCACCGGTCAGCCGTAGTGGCCCGGACATGTTCGCCGATCAGCTCGAACGCGTCAGCCCAGGAGATCGGCGAGTAGTGCGTTTCCCCGGCGCGGATCACCACCGGTTCGCTCAGCCGGCCCTGGTTGCCCAGCCAGTACTCCGTTTTTCCGGAGAGTCCGGCGATGGAATGCGTGGCCCAGAACTCGGCCCCGACCGTGCGGAGGGTGTTCTCCTCGGCCACCGCCTTGGCGCCGTTCTCGCAGAACTCGGCCGCCTTGCGCTTCGTGGCCGATTCCGGCCAGGC
>JBKJVX010000093.1:0-6888 GCA_046717065.1 Arthrobacter sp.
CGTCGGTCATGTTGAAAACGCCGATGGGGCGCGACTCAACGATGACGCCGGGGTGCAGATCGAAGTCCTGCAGGAGCACCAGTGCATCCAGCGGATCGCCGTCTTCGCCCAGGGTGTTCTCGAAGAACCCGTAGTGCGTGGGGTACTGCATGGAGGTGAAGAGGACGCGGTCCAGGCGGACGCGGCCGGTCTCGTGGTCAACTTCGTACTTGACGCGTGATCCCTTGGGGATCTCGATGGTCACGTCATGCTTCATGGAATGCTCCTCGGCAATTGCAGGGGGTTCGCGGCACACTTGACGGCTCACCAAAATTGAGTCTCCGTGCCGCCGACTATTATTGAGGATATAGCGAGAGGCCCTGGAATCAGGAACTTGTGGGGATATTTCAGGACTTGAGGACCAGCACCAGCATGACCAAACCAACTGCCGCAGAACCATGGCCTGACCGTGCCCGCAACGGTCTCCGCGTGGGCGTCACTGGGCTGCGGAGGTCCTGGCCCTCGGTTATGCTGACGGCCCTGCTGGTGGTCCTCGCCGTCCCAGCGGCCCTGCTGGTTGCCCCGGGTTTCCTTGGGCCCGAACCCCCGGCCCCCGCTCCGCCGGCGCCGGCATGGCAGCAGGTTCCGGCCACGCTTTCGCCCGAGCAGGGACTTGCGCCGCTGGATGACTCGGCTGCCGTTCCGCTGGCGTCCGCCGTCACCGCCCAAGTGGAACCCCTGTTGAAGACCGACGGCGGCGGTACTTTCACGGGCCAGGTCCAGGACGCGCTCACGGGCCAGGTCCTTTTTGACCGCGGGGGTTCCGAGAACCGGGTGCCGGCTTCGAACATGAAGCTGCTGACCGCGGTGGCAGCTTTGCGCTCCTTGGGGCCCGGGCACCGCTTTACCACCGAGGTGGTGGCGGGCCCTGCAGCCGGGCAGGTGGTGCTTGTGGGCGGGGGCGACGTCCTCCTCGGACCCGGGGAATCGAACGGGGACCTGGTGATGGGCCATGCCGGCCTTGCCACGCTTGCTGCCCAAACGGTCGCCGCACTGTCAGCAGCTGGAACCGCCGGGGAAATCAAGGTCCTCGTGGACGATTCCCTGTTCACCGGCCCCGCCCTGAACCCGGCCTGGGAGAGCGGGGACGTGGCCGCAGGGGAAGTGGCGCCCCTGTACCCGCTGGCCCTGAACTCGGGCCGTTACGATCCCGCCGCCACCACCGGCCCCCGCCCCCAGGACTCAGCTATAACTGCGGCCGAGGAATTCGCGGCCCGGCTGCGGACGGCGGGTACGGCCGCGGGACTGACCGTGGCAGCCGCCGTCGAGCGTTCCCCGCAGCCGGCACCAGCGGGTGAACCGGCCGAAGGCGAAGGCGGGAAGCCCGCCGTCCTGGCCGGGGTGCAGTCGGCAACGGTGGCCGAACAGGTGGACCACATGCTGCAGGAATCGGATAACTACCTCGCCGAAGTCCTGGGACGGATGGCGGCAGTAGCGGCAGGCCAGCCAGGCAGCAACGACGGCGCCACGGCTGCCGTCCGGGTGCAGCTCGCAGACGCCGGAATACCCGTCGACGCCATGAAGCTCGTGGACGTGTGCGGACTGGCCATGGGCAACCAGGTCTCAGCCCGCCAGTTCGCGGAGGTGGTGCGTGCCATCACCTCGGGCTCAGACAGCAGGCTCCGCGCCGCGCTGGACGGCTTTCCGGTAGCCGGCCTCACCGGAACCCTGGACACCCGCTACGGCGACGATTCAACAGCCCGGGGCGCAGGGCTGGTCCGTGCCAAGACCGGCACCCTGAACTCGGTGCTGGCGCTCAGCGGCTACGTGGTTGATTCCGACGGCCGCCTCCTGGTCTTCTCCTTCATCGGCAACGGGCTGACGCCGGGCGCTGCGGGCAACAGGGTGGCTCTCGACCAGGCCGCCACGGCGCTCGCGGCTTGCGGCTGCCGCTAGCACGCTGCTGCCGCTACGACTCGGGACGCGGGCGTGGATGCGACATGCGCGGTCCGGCCCCGTATGAGCGGCCCCGGCCAGCACCGCTTACGCGGTTCCGGGCCGTCCATGCTGAACTGACAGCGGCCGGTCCGGGAGGTTCGCCGGTGAGCGAACTTAAGGACTATCCCCAGCCTGCTGTGTTCTGATGGGAACTATGGAGTCCACTGCAGGTGCGTCGTCAGCCCAAACGTTGTCCAGCCAGGCCTCGGCCCTGATCAATTGGGACCTGGCAGCCTCCACCGCGGCGCGGCTGGCTCCTGCCGGTCCCGTCCTGAACCAGGACGCCATTGGTGAAGCGGTGGAAAGCCTCCGCCTGCTTGCCGACGCTTCGGTTGAACACGTGCATGAGATCACCGGGCTGGAAGCGGCACGGGACCTCCGGGATTCAAACGTGCTGGTGGTGGACCGGGCCTCGTGGGCAAAGGCGAACACCCAAAGCTTCGCCGTGATGCTCAAGCCGGCCATGGAAAAGATGCTCGAAAACCGGCGCGGAACACTCACTCCGGCCGCCGCCAGCGTCAGCGGCGCCATCACCGGCAGCCAGCTGGGCGCTGTCCTGGCGTTCCTGTCCAGCAAGGTCCTGGGCCAGTACGATCCGTTTGCCGCCCTGGCCGAAGGTTCCACTGCGCCCCCAGGCGGACGCCTGCTCCTGGTAGCGCCCAACATCGTCGCGGTTGAGCGTGAATTGAACGTTGCCCCCGAGGATTTCCGCCTGTGGGTGTGCCTGCACGAGCAGACACACCGGGTGCAGTTCGCTGCGGCCCCCTGGCTGCGGCACCACATGCTGGAGCAGATCGATGAGCTCAGTGCCCACCTGCTTGGCAACGTTGACACCCTGATGGAGCGGGCCACCGCAGCTGCCCGCTCGCTGAAGGACCGCACCGGCAACGGAAACACCCCCGGCCGCGGCGCCATCCTGGACCTCCTGCAGGACCCGGAGGAAAAGGCCGCCATCTCGCACCTGACCGCCGTAATGAGCCTCCTTGAGGGCCACGCCAACGTGGTGATGGACGCCGTTGACGCCAGCATCGTGCCGTCAGTGAAAACCATCCGGCAGCGTTTCAACGACCGCGGCAAGGACCGCGGCGTGATCGAGAAATTCATCCGCAGCCTCCTCGGCCTGGACGCGAAAATGCGCCAGTACTCCGACGGCGCCAGGTTCGTCCGCGCCGTGGTGGACGCCGCGGGAATGGAAGGCTTCAACAGGGTCTGGGAGTCGGCCGACCACCTCCCCACGGAACCGGAAATCCACGACGCCAAGCTGTGGCTTGAGCGGATGGGGCTCTGATTGCCGGGCCCCAGCCTGCCTGACGCGCCCCTGCCGACGGCACCCACCACCGCTTCTCCCCATCGCAGCGGCCGACGGCGGCCCGGAAGGCTGGCGCCCGTCGTCGGCACAGCGCGCAAAATGCTCCAGGAAGCCCTGGCCCGGGCCGGATATCCAGAGCACGTCATTGTGGCCTGCAGCGGCGGCCCGGACTCCCTCGCCTTGGCATCGGTGGCCGCCTACTTCGCCCGCCGCGGGCACGTCGACGGCCACCCCATAACAGTGGGCGCAGTGGTGGTGGACCACCAGCTGCAGGAGGGTTCGGCGCAGGTGGCTGCGGAGACAGCCCACGTCCTGCAGGAACTGGGCCTCGCCCCCGTGGAAATCCGGACCGTTACCGTGGCCGGAGAAGGCCTCGGGCCGGAAGCCGCCGCGCGGGAAGCCCGGCATGCAGCGCTGGAAGCGGCTGCCGTAAGCCAGTGCGCGGCTGCCATCCTGTTGGGACACACTTTGGACGACCAGGCCGAACAGGTGCTGCTGGGCCTGGCCCGGGGCTCGGGGACCCGGTCGCTGGCAGGAATGAGGCCTGCCCGCGGCATGCTGCTTCGCCCGTTCCTGGGGCTTCGCCGGGCGGACACCGAGGAAATCTGCGCCATTGAGGATCTGCAGCCCTGGCACGATCCCAGCAACTCGGACCCCGCCTTCGCCCGGTCACGTACCCGGGTGGAGGTGCTGCCGCACCTCGAGGAAAAACTCGGCCCCGGCGTCGCGGAATCCCTCGCCCGCTCGGCCTCCATCCTGCAGTTGGACGCCGACTACCTGGAGGATGTGGCGGAAGCCACCTTCGCGTCCCTGGTGCAGCGGAACGGCCAGGAGCTGAGCCTGCCGGAGGACGCGTTGCGGGACTTGGCCCCCGCCATCAGGTTCCGCGTAATCGCCAAGGCAGCGGCCGACGTCGGCGGGCAGCAGCCCAGCTACCAGCGTCTTCTGGCCGCGGAAGCGCTGCTGCGGCGGCAGGGCTCTGCAGGCCCCGTTGAGCTGCCCGGGGGAGTGAGCGTGTTCCGGTTGTCGCTCGCGCAGCTCGAAGACCTCCCGGCCGCCGGTGGCCCGGCCGCCGCGGATAAGGGCACACCCGTTCCCCGCAGAGGCGCACGCTGTGGGAAGCTAGTACTCCGGCCTCAAAAACCGCCCGCAAAATAGTCGCACCCCGCATCTACACAGGAGCCATTGGTGGATTCAAACGACGTCCAGGCAGACCTCAAGCACGTTCTCTACACCAAGGAGCAGATCCAGCAGCGGATCACGGAGCTCGCTGCGCAGATCGACAAGGACTACGAGGGCCGCGAGATCCTCATTGTGGGCGTCCTCAAGGGTGCAGTCATGGTCATGGCTGACCTGGCCCGCGCCCTGCACAGCCACATTTCCATGGACTGGATGGCTGTTTCCTCCTACGGCTCCGGCACCGAGTCCTCCGGAGTGGTCCGCATCCTGAAGGACCTGGACACGGACCTGATGGGCAAGGACGTTCTGATCGTCGAGGACATTATCGACTCCGGCCTCACGCTTTCCTGGCTGAAAACCAACCTGGAATCGCGCGGCACGGCTTCCGTGGAAATCTGCACGGCCTTCCGCAAGCCCACTGCCGCCAAGGTGGAGATCGACGTTAAGTACGTCGGCTATGACATCCCGAATGAATTCGTGGTGGGCTACGGCCTGGACTACGCCGAGAAGTACCGCAACCTCGACTTCGTGGGAACCCTCGCGCCGCACGTTTACGAGTAGGCTCCGCCGGCGGGAGCATGCCACCACGCCGTATGCCGGGCGGATCATCCTGGGCGCAAACGATGCCGGCGCCCCCGGTTCCAGGCCCGGTGCGGCCGCCTGCCCGAATGGCGGCGGCCACTACGCCCAGAGGGAACTTTTGCCCGGCACCATGCGTGATCTACTCCGGACGGTGTATAGCTAGAAGCTGACGCAGCACCATCACGCGCGCAGACTACTCGCCGTGCAGCACTACCAGGAGGGACGGGGCCAGCCCCCGACACAGATGAAAGCTAAGAACTTCTTCAAGGGCCCGGGCATCTGGATCGTTGTCGTGATCGGCATGCTCCTGGTGGCTTTTGCAACGCTGGCTCCCGGCGGTGCCGCACGGATTGACACTGACAAGGGCCTCGAACTGCTCGCCGGCGACAACGTTGAGCAGGCAAAGATCTTCGATGGTGAAAACCGCGTTGACCTCGTGCTGAAGGAGAACTACCAGCTGGACGGGCAGGACAAGGGCAAGAGCGTCCAGTTCTTCTTCGTTGATGCCCGCGCCCAGGACGTTGTCCGGGCTGTCACCGCTTCCGCACCCAGCGGGGGTTATACGGACCAGCCGATCGAAAGCAACTGGTTCTCCGGCCTGCTCTCCCTCCTCATTCCGGTCATCCTCCTGGGCGCGCTTTTCTGGTTCCTGATGACCCGCATGCAGGGCGGCGGCGCCAAGATCATGCAGTTCGGCAAGTCCAAGGCCAAGATGGTCAGCAAGGACATGCCGCAGGTGACTTTCGCTGACGTGGCAGGCTCCGACGAGGCTGTGGAGGAACTCCAGGAGATCAAGGAATTCCTGCAGGAACCGGCCAAGTTCCAGGCTGTTGGCGCCAAGATCCCCAAGGGCGTGCTGCTGTACGGCCCTCCGGGCACCGGCAAGACCCTCCTCGCCCGCGCTGTCGCAGGCGAGGCAGGCGTTCCCTTCTTCTCCATCTCCGGCTCGGACTTTGTTGAAATGTTCGTGGGTGTGGGCGCCTCCCGTGTCCGCGACCTCTTTGAACAGGCCAAAACCAACTCGCCCGCCATCATCTTCGTGGACGAGATCGACGCCGTGGGCCGCCACCGCGGTGCTGGCATCGGCGGCGGCAACGATGAACGCGAACAGACCCTCAACCAGCTGCTGGTGGAGATGGACGGCTTCGACGTCAAGACCAATGTCATTTTGATCGCTGCCACCAACCGTCCCGACGTGCTGGACCCCGCGCTGCTGCGTCCGGGCCGCTTCGACCGCCAGATCGGCGTGGAAGCGCCTGACCTGATCGGCCGCGACCAGATCCTGCAGGTTCATGCGAAGGGCAAGCCCATGGCACCCGGGGTGGACCTCAAGGCCGTGGCCAAGAAGACCCCCGGCTACACCGGTGCGGACCTGGCCAACGTACTCAATGAGGCCGCCCTCCTCACCGCCCGCTCCAACGCCAACCTCATTGATGACCGCGCTTTGGACGAGGCCATCGACCGCGTCATGGCCGGCCCGCAGAAGCGCAGCCGCGTGATGAAGGAACACGAGCGCAAGATCACCGCGTACCACGAAGGCGGCCATGCCCTGGTGGCAGCCGCGCTGCGGAACTCCGCGCCGGTCACCAAGATCACCATCCTCCCCCGCGGCCGTGCGCTCGGCTACACGATGGTGGTCCCGGACAACGACAAGTACTCAGTGACCCGCAACGAGCTGCTGGACCAGATGGCCTACGCCATGGGCGGCCGCGTCGCCGAGGAAATCGTCTTCCACGATCCCTCCACCGGCGCCTCCAACGACATTGAGAAAGCCACCGGCACCGCCCGAAAGATGGTTACCGAATACGGCATGAGCGAACGCGTTGGCGCGGTGCGCCTGG
>JBKJVX010000094.1:0-19427 GCA_046717065.1 Arthrobacter sp.
CGGGCGTAGGAGCGCTTGCCGATGAATTCCTTGGCCTTGGACACCACCCATTCCATGCCCGCGTCCTGCGGGGTGACGGTGCCGTCGGTGTCCTGGCCGACGATCGGGTAGCCCTTTTCGGCGCGGAGCACGTGCATGGTTTCGGTGCCGTACGGGGTGATGTTGAATTCGGCCCCTGCGGCGGCCACGGCTTCCCAGGTGTTCAGCCCGTACCAGGCCGGCACGTTGATCTCGTAGGCCAGCTCACCGGAGAAGGAGATCCGGCAGACGCGGGCCCGGACGCCGGAGGCGAGGGTTGTTTCGCGGAAGGTCATGAACGGGAACGCTTCGGTTTCCAGTCCGCCGCTGGCGGCGAGCTCTGGTGCCACCTTGGCGAGCACCGCGCGGGAGTTGGGTCCGACGACGGCGATCGTGGTCCACTGTTCGGTCACCGAAGTGCAGTGCACGTCCAGGTCCGGCCACTCGGTCTGCAGCCATTCCTCCAACCAGTCCAGCACCTTGGCGGCGCCGCCGGTGGTGGTGGTCATGAAGTAGCGGTCCTCGTCGAGGCGCAGGGTCACGCCGTCGTCGAAGATCATGCCGTCGGCCATGCACATCACGCCGTAGCGCGCGGAGCCCGGAGCGAGCTTCTTGAAGGCGTTGGTGTAGATCCGGTTGAGGAACTCACCGGCGTCCTTGCCGCGGATCTCGATCTTGCCCAGGGTGGTGGCGTCCATAAACCCCACGGAATCGCGGACGGCGGCGCATTCGCGCAGGACGGCCGCCTCCATGTCCTCCCCGGCCTGCGGATAGTACCAGGGCCGCTTCCACTGGCCGACGTCCTCGAACAGGGCGCCCTTGGCCACGTGCCACGGGTGGACCGAGGTGACGCGGGCGGGGTCGAACAGCTCGCCGCGCTGGCGGCCGGCGAGGGCTGCGAACGCCACGGGGGTGAACGGTGCACGGTAGGTGGTGGTGCCGATGTCGCCGATGCCGCGGGACGCCTCTCCTGCGGTGCGGAGCGCGGCGGCGATGACGCCGATCGCGTTGACCCCGGAGGTCTTGCCCTGGTCGTTGGCGGTGCTGATGGAGGTGTAGCGCTTGATGTGCTCCACGGACCGCATGCCGGCTCCGGTGGAGCGCAGCACGTCAGCCACGGACTGGTCGCGCTGGAAGTCCACGAAGTGGTGGTGCCAGTCGTCCGGGGTGCCCTGCTCACCGGGGACCAGCCACAGCTGGCGGGTGGGGGCCGCGGCCTTGGGTTCGCTGAGGACGAGAGGAGCGACGACTGCGTCTGAATTTTTCGGGCTGAAACCGGTAGCGATGGCCGCCTTCGCGCCGGCGGAGATTCCCTCGGTTAGGCAGTCTACGGTGTTGAAGGAGCCGCGTCCGGAGCCGACAATCTGCTGGTTGGGGACCACGGTACTCGGCACAAAGGCGGCCAGTTCGTCGTCCCAGCGCAGCTTGCCCTGCCGCTGGGAGTGCAGGTGGACCAGCGGGCTCCAGCCGCCGGAGACAGCCAGCAGGTCGCAGGCGATCTGTTCGATGCCCGAGGTGAGCTCGCCGTCGTCGTTAATGCTGCGGACGGTGACGCCGTTCAGGCGGCCGTCACTGCCAGCGGCGGTATTGGCCACCGCGCTGCCAATCAGCACCCGGGTGCCGGCTTCGACGGCGGCGGCGGCCACTGCGGTGAGCTGCGGCCGGGCGTCCACCACGGCGGCAACCTTGACGCCGGCAGCGCGCAGGTCAGCGGCCAGGGTGTAGGCGCGGTGGTTGGTGGTGCTGATGACCACGCGCTGGCCGGCGGCGACTGCGTAGCGGTTAAGGTAGCTGCGGACGGCCGAGGCGAGCATGATGCCGGGCCGGTCATTGTTCTCGAACACCAGCGGGCGTTCGTGCGCGCCGGGGGCCAGCACCACCTGGTTGGCACGGATGTGCCAAATACGCTGCCGGGATACACCGGACGCGGCGGGGGAGGACAGGTGGTCGGTGCGGTTCTGGACGGCGATCACGTAGTTGGCGTCGTAGGCGCCGAAAGCGGTGGTGCGGTTCAGTACGGTGGATTCGGCGCCGGAGACGAGCTCGGCTTCGACGTCAGCCACCCATTCGAGGGCCGGCTTTCCTTCGATGGTTTCCGCCAGTCCAGGTGCCGTTGACCCGGACAGCAGCGAGCCGCCCAGCTCCGGCTGGTCGTCCAGGAGCATCACGCGGGCGCCGGTGCGGACGGCCTCGCGGGCAGCGGCCAGGCCGGCAGGGCCGCCGCCGATGACCAGGACGTCGGTGTGGACGTACTTCTTGTCGTACTCGGCGCGGTCTTCCTCGGGGTCAAGCTTGCCCAGGCCGCTCAGCAGTTCTACCTGCAGGCCGTCCACCAGGGTGACGGTGGTGGCGGGGAGCATGGACTCGGCCACGTGGCCGGGGAAGCGCGGCTGCACCTTGACCAGGGCGTTGGATTCCTCAACCCCGGCGGACATGATGCCGCGGGGCCGGTCCTCGTAGAGCGAGTTGCCAGCGGCGACGCGGCCGTTGGCAAGCAGGGCGGAGGCGAGGGTGTCGCCGGGGTGGCCCGTGAATTCCTCACCGTCCACAGTGAAACGCCAGGAGATGGTGCGGTCGATGCGTCCGCCGGCGGCGAGGCGGGCGTTCTGGGAAGCCGCGGGGTTCTTGGAAGTCACTTGGTTGCTCCTTCCGGGGCGGTGGTGCTGATTTCCGAAGTGCTTGGGGAGATGCTGGTGGTGGAGGTGCTGGGTGCCGCGCTTCCCGTGGTGGTGCTGTCAGCGGCGGTGCTGGCAGTGCCGGACTCGGGTGCCGGGGCAGGTGCATCTGGCCGGGGCGTGCCCATGGGGTAGACGGCCTGGATGTCGTAGGTGACGGTGTCGCGGAGCATGTTGAACCACTGGCGGCAGCCGGTGCTGTGGAGCCAGCGCTCGGCGAAGGCGCCCTTGGTGTTGTCCCGGTAGAACAGGAACTCGGCCCATTGGCGGTCGGTCAGTTCGTTGGGGTTTTCCGGGTAGGGGACGTGCGCCTGGCCGCCGTAGTGGAACTCGGTCTCGTCGCGGGAGCCGCAGTTGGGGCAGGAGATGAGCAGCATATGCGTTGTCTTTCTGTGGAGGCGGCGGCTAGTGGGCGACGGCGGCGGCGCCGTGTTCGTCGATCAGCGCGCCGGTTTCGAAGCGTTCCAGCGCGAACGGCTTGTTCAGCTTGTGCGGGGCGCCCGTGGCGATGTTGTGTGCGAAGGTGAGCCCGGCCGCGGGGGTGGCTTTGAAGCCGCCTGTGCCCCAGCCGCAGTTCACGAACATGTTCTCCACGGGGGTGTTGCCCACGATGGGGGAGGCGTCCAGGGTGGTGTCCACGATGCCGCCCCAGGTCCGGAGCACGTGTGCCCGGGCGAAGATGGGAAAGAGCTCCACGGCGGCTGCCATCTGGTGCTCGATCACGTGGAAGGAGCCGCGCTGGCCATAGCCGTTGTAGGAGTCAACGCCGGCGCCCATCACCAGTTCTCCCTTGTGGGCCTGGGAGACGTAGACGTGCACGTGGTTGGACATCACCACCGTGGGGTGGACGGGTTCGTGCAGCTCGGAAACCAGTGCCTGGAGCGGGTGGGACTGGATGGGGAGGCGGAAGCCGGCCATTTCGGCCAGGACCGAGCTGTGCCCGGCGGCGCAGAGGCCCACCTTTTCGGTGTTGATGGTGCCGCGGTTGGTCTTGACGCCAACCACGCGCTCGCCGTCCTTGACGAAGCCGGTGACTTCGCAGTTCTGGATGATGTCCACGCCAAGCTCGTCGCACTTGCGGGCGAAGGCCCAGGCTACGTGGTCGTGCTTGGCGATGCCGGCGCGGGGCTGGTACGTGGCGCCCATCACGGGGTAGCGGATGTTGTCGCTGATGTTCAGGATGGGGCAGAGTTCCTTGACCTGCTGGGGGTCAAGCCATTCCGCGTCCACGCCGTTGAGCTTGTTCGCTCCCACACGCCGCATGCTTTCGCGGACGTCGCCCAGGGTGTGGGCCAGGTTCATGACGCCGCGCTGGCTGAAAAGGAAATCGTATTCGAGTTCCTCCGGCAGGATCTCCCAGAGCTTGAGGGCGTGCTCGTAGATGGCGGCGCTCTCGTCCCAGAGGTAGTTGGAGCGGATGATGGTGGTGTTGCGGGCCATGTTGCCGCCGGCAAGCCAGCCCTTTTCCAGGACGGCGATGTTGGTCATCCCGTGGTTCTTCGCCAGGAAGTAGGCAGTGGCCAGGCCGTGCCCGCCGCCGCCCACAATCACGGCGTCGTAGGAGGACTTGGGCTCCGGGTTGCGCCAGAGGAAATCCGGGTGCTCGGGGAGCTGCTGGGTGCTCACTGGGCTGCTCCAATCATGTCTGTTTCAAAGGCGGCGATCTCGGCGCCGCTGTCACTCTGGGAAAGGTGGGGGTAGAGGGGGAACCGGTCGGCGAGGGCGGTCACGCGGGCACGGAGTTCGACGACGGCGTCCCCGGCCAAGGTGCCGGTGCCCGCCGAGGCGATCAGCGCCGTCGCGATGATGTCCGCAACTTCCGCAAATTCCTCGGCGCCGAAGCCGCGGGTGGCGAGGGCCGGGGTGCCGATCCGGAGTCCGGAGGAGACCATCGGAGGGCGGGGGTCGAAGGGGACGGCGTTGCGGTTGACGGTGATGCCGATGCGGTGCAGGGCGTCTTCGGCCTGCTGTCCGTCCAGCTCGGAGTGGCGGAGATCCACGAGGACCAGGTGGACGTCGGTGCCGCCGTTGACCACGGAAATTCCTGCTGCGGCAACGTCGTCGCGGAGGAGCCGTTCGGCGAGAAGCCTGGATCCCTGCAACACGCGTTCCTGGCGTTCCTTGAAATCGGGGGTGCCAGCGAGCTTGAAGGCTACGGCCTTCGCGGCGATCACGTGCTCCAGCGGGCCGCCCTGCTGGCCGGGGAACACGGCGCTGTTGATTTTTTTGCCGTACTGCTCCTTGGCGAGGATGACGCCGCCGCGCGGGCCGCCGAGGGTCTTGTGCGTGGTGGTGGTGACGACGTCGGCGTACGGCACCGGGTTCGGGTGCAGGCCGGCGGCCACCAGACCGGCGAAGTGGGCCATGTCCACCATGAGGTAGGCGCCCACGAGGTCGGCGATGCGGCGGAACTCCGCGAAATCCAGCTGGCGGGAGTACGCAGACCAGCCGGCAACGATCAGCTTGGGCTTGTGTTCAAGGGCCAGTGCCTCGACCTCGGCCATATCGATGCGGAGGTCTGATTCGCTCACGTGGTAGGGAACCACGTTATAGAGCTTTCCGGAGAAGTTGATCTTCATGCCGTGCGTCAGGTGTCCGCCGTGGGCCAGGCTCAGGCCCATGATGGTGTCGCCCGGGTTCAGCAGGGCGAACATGGCGGCGGCGTTGGCCTGTGCCCCGGAGTGTGGCTGGACGTTGGCGAATTCGGCGCCGAACAGGGCCTTGACGCGGTCGATGGCGAGCTGCTCCACAACGTCGACATGTTCGCAGCCGCCGTAGTAGCGCTTGCCGGGGTAGCCCTCGGCGTACTTGTTCGTGAGGACTGAGCCCTGTGCCTCCATGACTGCGGACGGGGCGAAGTTCTCCGAAGCGATCATTTCCAGCGTGGACTGCTGGCGGCCCAGCTCATGAGTGATGGCCTGCTGGACCTCGGGATCGACGACGGAAAGTCGCTCGTTCAACTGCTCAACCACGGATGCTCCTTTTGAAATACCATTTGCTTGGTGACTGATATATCAGTGTGAGGTCAATGGTATGATCGGGATCACAGCAGAGTCAATAGCTGGACCGAAAGCGGCAGGAAGCTACCGTGTCCGGTCCGGCACGTCATCGAAGAAACGGAGCGGCGCCTTGAATGCACTTCTTGCTCTGACCCCGGCGGAGGAGGAAGCTCCGTCCCAGGCGGAGGCTGCGTACCGGCAGTTGCGGGACAAGCTGATCATGCTGGAGATCCGCCCGGGGGAGCCGATCAATGATGGGCAGCTGGCGGTGGAGCTTGGCTTCGGGCGGACTCCCGTGCGCGAGGCGATTAAGCGGCTTGAGGTGGACCACCTGGTGGTTTCCTATCCTCGCCGCGGAACGTTCGCCACCAATGTCGACTTCACGGAGCTGGCGGATGTCTCGGAGATCCGGGAACTGCTGGAGCCCCTCGCCGCCCGCCGTGCGGCCGCCCGGGCTAGTGAGGGCATGCGCCGGGAACTGCTGCGGGTGGCCGATGCCATTGCGGGGATTGACCCCACTTCGGGGGAGTCGCGGGACCTTATGCGCTATGACCTGATGGTGCACCGGCTGATCTACAAGGCGGCCGCGAACCCGCACCTGGAAAGCACCCTGATCCGCTACGATAACCTGGCCACCCGCATCTGGTGCGTGGTGCTGGACAAGGTCCCCTCGGTGACCGGACACATCACCGAGCACGTCGATTTGCTCAAGGCGGTAGCGGCCGGTGACGCCGACAAGGCTGGGGAACTGGCCCTGCACCACGTCACGAACTTCGAGGAAACCATCCGCAAGGTGCTGTAGTCCGATGCCAACTGCCACCCGGAACGCGCACGGCCGCACCGCCAGGATCGGCTTCGCCTTGATCGGCGTTCTGCTTATTGCCGTTAACTTGAGGGTGTCCTTTGTCAGCGTGGGACCGGTACTCGCGAACATCAGCGGTGACCTCGGCCTGTCCAGCGCCGCAGCGGGGTTCCTGACTGGTCTTCCGCTCATTGCCTTCGCGGTCTTCTCACCCTTGGCGCCCGGATTCGCTTCCCGCCTGGGGCTGGACCGCGCGCTGTGGGTCTCCCTGCTGTTCCTGGCTTCGGGCATCGTGCTTCGCTCCTTGCCTGTGCCCGGTTTCATCTGGGCCGGAACGGCGTTGATTGGCCTGGCGATAGCGTTTCTTAATGTCCTGGTCCCCTCCCTCGTCAAGCGGGACTTTCCGGCGAAGGTCAGCCAGGTCACCGGAAGCTACACCGCAACCCAGGCCGCCGTCGCCGCGATGGGAGCCGCCGTCGTCGTGCCCGTGGCGCAGACGTCTCCCGCGGGCTGGCGGCTTGCCCTCGGTATCTGGGTGGGACTGGCCCTCATCGCCATGGCGGTCCTCCTGCCGTGGCTGCGCCGGCACGGCTCACGCACCGTGATCGCCACCAAGCCGGAGGTTTCCTACCGGTCGCCTTGGGCCTCTGCCCTGGGCTGGCAGGTGACAGTTTTTATGGGGCTCCAGTCCATCGCCTTCTACGTCCTGATGGCGTGGCTGCCCACTATCGAACAAAGCCGCGGGGTTTCGGCCACGACTGCCGGCCTCCACCTGTCCGTTTTCCTGCTCATCAGCGTGTTCGCCAGCCTTATGGCCGGCGGAATCCTTCACCGGGGTTCGGATCAACGGCTCGTATCCTGCGCGAGCGGCGCGGCAATGTTCGTGACGTTCCTCGGGCTGGCACTTGCACCGGACCTCACATTGCTGTGGGTAGTTCTGGGGGCAATCGGCTGCGGGAGCCTCATTGTCATCGCCCTGTCGCTGTTCAGCCTCCGGACCGTGAACTACCCGCAGGCGGCGTCACTGTCCGGCATGGCGCAGGCTGTCGGCTACGGCTTGGCCGCTGTGGGGCCGGTGATGTTCGGTGGTCTTCGCGACGTGAGCGGAGAATGGACGCTTCCGCTGCTCATCACTGCGGGCGTCATGGCGGTTCTCGCTCTTATGGGTGTGCTTGCTGGACGTGACCGGGTGATCAGCGGTTCAATGTGACGCATGGTCGGTTCGTTAGGGCTGCGGGCGGAGGTTCCTGTGTGGAGCGGGCATTTCCGGCGTTAGTTCCTTCGCGGCCGTCTGTCAGATTGGAGTCTCAGGCTGTTCGCCCGGGGCGGCAGGAACCGCCTTATGGACCCTATTCTGACGCTCTTATCGTTGCTTCCTGACGTCAGGTTGGGGTGTGCCTTATATGGACAAACTCTTGGCGGTAAACGCCGGTTAAATCGCAGCTTTGATTGGCGGTTCCGCCCTCCTGTTTGGCGGAGCCTCCGCGGGACTGTCCCGTCCTCATGTACGCGCCACCTATCCGCAGGTGCACCAAATGACAGCTCTGGCATGTGAGGGCTAGATGGTGAAGGTGCAAACAAGGCGGCCGATGGATGCGGTCTGCGTTTCACGAAGCCCAGCACGCCAGTGCTGTGCCCATCATCAAGACGGTCGCCCCGGCCACCAGTGGGCGATAGCTCCTAGTGAACTATCTCGTACTGCCAATCAGCCGGTTTTTGTAGGTGCAACCGCCAGTAGTGCTCTGCTATCTCGTCCGGATCCCATGGGCCGCCGGGCGCCACAGGACCTCCCGACACCGTCACCGTGGCGACGTGAACACCTTTGGGGCCGAGTTCCTGCCCAAGCATTTCGGCCAGTGCACGAAGGGCTGCCTTGCCTAGGGAGAGACTCGTCAACCTCGGCGAAGGCTTTGGCATGCCTCCTGTGAAGAGAATGGTGCCTCCTGTATGCGCTGCCATCTTTCCGCCTAGAAGAACTGCTGCGCGCATACCGCCCAGGACATTCGTCTCCCACCTTGCGAGCAGGTCCTCCCGGCCAAGCTCTCCCGGCTTATCCCTGCGAACGACAGCGGCGTTGTACACCAGGGCATCCGGGACGCCTTGTTTGTCTTCGATGCGGGTTATGGATTGTGCCAATTGTTGCTCGTCGCCTGCGTCGGCGAGCTCTCCGATAACGTCGCATCCTGCCGCAGACAGTTCGGCGATGATCGGCTCCAAGGTCTCCTGCTTCCGGGCGATCAAAGCCACAGAAAAGTTCTCACGTGCAAATCGACGGGCAACAGCGGCACCAATGCCGGGTCCTGCTCCAATAATGATGATGCTATTCATAATTCCAACCTAGGGATTTACATCAATGTCAGGGTCAAGTCAGGAAGAATGGCGGCCAAATCGCAGCTTTGATGGCGGTTCCGTCCTCCTGTTCGGGAACGCACAACGGGCGGGGTGTCAACCGATCCTTTTGTGAATAGCTGCCTACCAGTTAGCTGCCCCGGCGAGGCGGCGCAGAATATCGGCCGCTGGTTCTTCGGTGGCGTCGCGGTAGCCTGTGCCGGCCCAAATGTTGATGCCCTCCGGATCGTTGGCGGCTGCAGCGGCTTTACGGATAGGGCTGGTCAGGTGGTGGATTGCCGGGTACCCACTTGGGGCGGCACCGTGGAACTGGTCCACGAAGGCGTTGCGCAAAGCCCTAGCGGGACGGCCCGAGAACGCCGTGGTCACAAGTGTTTCGGTGCGGCTGGTGTCGGCCAGGGCTGCTTTGTAGGGTTTTGAGGCTCCGCTCTCGGGGCTGCGCAGCAGCACGCTTCCAACGATGGCAGCCTCGGCGCCGTGGGCAAGTGCTTCCCGGACGTAGGCCGGCGTTGAAATGCCGCCTGCTGCCCAGATCGGGAGTTGGACCCGTGATCGGACGCGGTCGAGCAACTCGGCCAAGGGTATTTGCTCCACCGGCGTAGCCGGGGTCAAGGTACCTGAGTGGCCGCCGGCCTTGTACGACTGAACCACGAGGCCGTCGACCCCCAGCGCCGCAGCCTGTTCCGCCTCGTTCGGGTTGGTCACTGTCTGGAACACCAGCGAGCCTGCCTTCCGCAGCCGGCGGACGGCCTCGGCCGGGGGAAGCCCAAAGGTGAAGCTGACCACGGGCACGGGATCATTGACCAGCATGTCCACCTTGGCCTCCCACTCGTCATCGTCCTCCAGGGCATCTACCTCGTCCAAAGACAGGTTGTACCTTGCCGCCAGTTCGCGGAGCGATTCGGTGTATTCGACGAAAGCGTCCTTGTCGATCGGCACCGGGTTGGGCGCGAAGAGATTCACACCGAACAGGTTGACCCCGAAAGCGGAGATCCCGGCACGTACCTCGGCTATCTGTTGGGCGAGCTGTTCGGGCGATTTGTAACCGCCGGCCAGCAAACCCAACCCTCCTGCCTGGGCGGCTGCCAGCACAAGAGCCGGTGTACTGGGGCCCCCTGCCATGGGCGCAGCAACCAGCGGAATAGTAGCGCCAAGGCCGGCCAGAAGGCCCGACGCTGCCAATGGGCGGGAGCTGTCGGTCCCAGAATGTTCAAATGCGTTGTGGTCAGTCATGAGCGCCTACGCCCTTTGCCTTGGCTAAATTACGCTGGTGGATTCCCTGAAGGAATGTGACGCCGCTCGAGCACATGGACCGGGCCCAAGCAGGAATGTCATCCATGCTAGGCAGCAGCCAGAGCGTCCGTAAAATACCTCTCAGGCATCATCTATGCGCGCCGCGCATAGATGATTTTTCTCCGCAGACTGGGCTCATACCGCGCTGGTCGCGCTCACGTCATGGTGGACACCTGCAGTAGCGGGATCCTGGGATTTTGCAGACGATGTTCCTGTGAGGACGACACGACATAAAATCACTCCGGCGTATCAGCGGGAGGCTGCGCGCCTTAGATCGATACGCGTAGGC
The DNA here is from genome assembly GCA_046717065.1 of Arthrobacter sp. GTDB lineage: Bacteria > Actinomycetota > Actinomycetes > Actinomycetales > Micrococcaceae > Arthrobacter. Next base: position 10,426 of record JBKJVX010000094.1, read on the forward strand.
CCATCGCGCCGGCGGCCTGAACTCGGGCCTGGCTGAGCAGATGCCGGGACGGTGGGTACCCACGCAGCGGGCCCCGGCTGGAGGCTCCTGAATCGTTCGCCGCAGCTGAGACGGAAAAGCGAGCTCGAGCGTTTGCGCCGTGAGAACGCGCGCCCTTACCGCAGGATCGTTCGGGATGCCGGTCGGCGGACTCAACCGGTAGGTCATTCCTTGAACTCAGACGGTTGCGTTCAAGGCTGAAAGCTGTGCCTGCCCACAAGCCACCGCTCCGCTTGCTTGATGTCCGGCGTGAAGCCTATACCGGGTTCTGAAGGCAGCGGAAACCGGCCCTGGGCCACCCTGGGAAAGGCTTCGATAAGTGCTTCACGCGAGGGGTTGTCCATGACGTCGTGTTCGAGCAGCCCCTCGCCTCCGACAGCTGCGAGGACCTGGGCGGAGGCGATGAGGCCCACAGCACTTCCGAGCCAGTGGGGGCAGTAGGCCAATCCGCGCGATACTGCCCGGCGCGCTACGGCATTGCAGCCAGTCACCCCGCCCCACTTCAGAAGGTCGGGTTGAATAATCCGATGGCTTCCTCGGCGAATCATGTCAGCGAAGGGCGTGAAACCTGAGAGGTTCTCACCACCGGCCAACGGGCTGGAAGAAAGCATCGCCAGCTCTTCCCAGTCTGTTGGACTGCTATCGGCCGGTATGGGCTCCTCGATCCAGCCGACTTCACGGTCCGACAGCCTGACGACCGCGTCGCGCGCTTCTTCGATGTCCCATCCCTGGTTCGCATCCACCATCAAACTCTCGCCGGACTGCAGAGCAGCGCAAATGGCATCAACCGTTTTGAGGTCACCTTCCAACCCGAATGCGACCTTGACCTTGAACGCGGTGAAGCCGGCTTCCCGAGCCCGGCTAATTGCTTGCAGTGCCGTGTCAGGGTTCAACCCGCTCGCGTACGCCGGCACGGATGCCCGCTCTGAATCGCCATTGAGCACAGTTCTCAACGGCAATCCCTGACGCCTTGAGTGGAGGTCCCATAGTGCAAGATCGAGCCCGGCCAGGCATGCGGCGATGGGCCCGTGCTCACCGCTTTGCAATGCCCACCGATGGGTCTTCCGCGTCAGTGCGTGCCACACCTCGCTCGGCCTGTCACAGACCATTCCCATCGCAGCAGGTGCGATGACCGTCTCCATCAGGCGCATCTTGTTGTCTGCGGAAAACGGGGGAAAGTTGCACCAGACTTCTCCCCACCCCTCTGCTCCGTCGGAGTCCTCAACCCGGAGCAGCAGAACTGAACGCCACGGGATGACACCGAAGGAGGTCTTGACGGGCTCACGTACCTCACTTCTGTAGAGATAGGTGTCGATGCGAGCGATGTGAGACGTCATTAGAGAGGAACACCTTTCTGCGGAAGCAGCGTCTCGCCTCAATGACCGGGCTCCAGGCGACGCGGGTTGCATTGTCATTCACTCGCGGCGGGGGCGACACCTCCAGTATTGCCCACCCTGGACGGGGGGAACCAACCTCGAGAGTTAGAGTGATGTGTGCCGACGACTGGGGAACCGACCCCAACTTTCGACCGGCCTGATACGCGATCCAGGGAGGTTCCACCGTTGAACCCAACGCCCGTTGATCCGAGCGCACCTGATACCACTGAGCCCGTCCTTCTTCTCGAACTGCCAGGGATCCGGTGGAGCTCAGCGGACGCGCGTCGGGTACGGCAGCGCATCCCCGATATCGACGTAGACATCCTGACAGCAGTATCGCAGGACGAAACCTGGATGTATTTTCCCTCTCAGGAATTACTCGGACCGGAAATGTTCGACGATCCGGTCCCACTCCTGACCTCAATGCTCAATGTCGACAAGGGAAAGGAACCCGAATTCCGTTCGCGTCGCCTGCGCAGGTTAAACACGATGGGCGATCGAGCGGAGGGATCCCGGCAGCGCTGGCACTACACCTCGCAGACGGATATCCCCGCGGATACGGAGGACGAGTTCAACCGGTGGTTCGATGAGGAACACCTCCCGCAATTGGCAGCGGTCCCCGGAACCGTCCACGCCGCCCGCTACCAGACGGACGGATCTCCAAAATACCTCGCCTGCTATGACTTAAACCAACAAGAGGTTCAGGGAGGAACTGCCTGGCGTGCCGCAGTTTCGACCCCTTGGCGCGACCGGATCCACAAAGAGTTCCTCAGCCCTCGTCGGCTCATGCTCATGAGGCTTCACTAGCGCGTGGCCGCAAATCCACGCATTGGGTGCAGTAGGAAAAGGGTGCACCGGGTTTTCCCCGACCGCCTGCCCTGAATCGGGGGCTGTTATGGCACAGGACGAAGTCCGGCTCGTCAGGCTCAGTGCCATCGATCGACAAATAGTGGTGGATGGCAGCAGCCGGCCAACGCCGATCAGGTGCCAGTGAACTGGCAGTTCATCACCGCGGCCCGCACCAAGCTGCGACACCTCTACCTCGAGCCATTAGAAGCAGGTTAGAGATGACAGTCCACACTACGGGTGACGGGTTAGGACGGTTGTCGTGTCCTGATGCGGGTAAGGACGGCAGTTACAGCGGCGCAGATAACAATGACCGCGCCGAGAAGCAGGGCGGCTGAGTACCCGCTGGTGAGCAAGGGCGCGGCAACGAGGGGTCCTGCGACCTGGCCGATGCTGAATATGATTGTAAGGATCGACACGGCGTGGGGTACTCCGCTGGTGGCACCGATGGTCATCGTAAGCGTGGTGATCCCCTGGAACGTAGCTCCGAAGCAGGCGCCGGCGACCAGGGCCGGCAGGGTACCGGCTAGCACGGCGGGTAAGGCCATGCCCACTGCCTGCAGTGCCAGGGCCGAGGCAAGCAGGGCGGGGGCCGAGATCCGGTGGGACAGCGCCGCGTACAGTGCCGAGGACGGGACGGCCGCGAGTCCGACGAGGATCCAGGTGCCGTTCCCGACCCAACCCGGTGAACTGGCCGCGACCGCAGTGACGAGGAACGTGCCGGCAATGATGTAGCCGACGCCTTCCAGGAAGTAGCTGACAACCAGCGGAGTGAAGCCCGGGACGATACGATTCCGCACCCGCACGCCTGATCGTTTACCGGGCCGGGTCGTCGGTGAACTTTTGATGGTGGGATGAAGGGGTAGGCCCCATGCCGGTACGGCCAGCACCAGGGAAGTCAGTGCCACGACCCACCATGCCAGCTGCCAGCTGCCCCCGGTACCGAGGGCGAGGATCAGGATTCCGGACAGGGCGATACCTGCCCCAATTCCCCCGTACACCCACCCGATGACATGCCGGGCGGCGGCACGGCAGTGATACGCGGCGCTACTGGCAATCATCACGAACAGCAAGGCGCTGGCAGTGCCCGCGAGGAACCGCAGGCCCAGCCAGATGAGTTCGTTCGTGGTGAGGCTCATTCCGAGCAGGGAACCCACAATAAGCACCAGGCTGCAGCGGTAGAGGATCCGGGAAGAGACCAGCCGGGGCAGTATCAAGGTCAGGACGGGGCCGACTAAATAGCCGAGGTAGTTCGCGGTCGCCAGATGCGCCCCTGCGGTGGCGGACAGGCCTGCCTGGCCGGTCATCAGGGGCAGGATCGGAGTGAACGCAAACCGGCCAAGTCCCATGGCCACTGCGAACCCGGCCGCAGCCATCCCTGCAATCCGCGGCACACCAACACCGGCAGCACCCATTTCCTTGCACGTCCTTTTCATTGCCCGGCAGCGGCGCCGTCCGTACCGTCCCTGCCTTAGCCACCGTAGGTGCCGCTATCGGTGCGGAAAAATGCCGGTCAGCGAGTGTCTATGCTTGGGAAGCATGGATGTGGAAGTACGGCACCTCAGGGCCTTCGTCGCTGTGGCAGAGGAAGAATCCTTCACCTACGCAGCGCTGAGACTGCGCATCACCCAGCCGGCCCTATCCCGGACAGTGCAGCAACTCGAATCCATCCTGCGGGTCCAGCTGATCCGTCGGACATCAAAAAGCTTCGAGCTCACCGAAGCGGGAGCTCAGTTCCTTGACGACGCGAGAACGACACTGGCCAGCCTCGACCGGGGCGTCGCCGCAGCACGAGGAAACACCACCATCACCCTTGGCTTCAGCTGGCTCCTGCCCACCCCGTGGGCGCAGGACACGGCCCGCTATCTGCAGGAGAACGCCGGCATCGAGGTTTCCTTCACCCGGGTCGACGCACCAGCGCAGCCCCTCGTCCGCGGAGACGTCGACGCCGCCGTGCTGAGATCCCCGGTGCCCCGCGAACTCCTCGACAAACCTCGAACGATCAAGCTCTTTGAAGAACCCCGCGTCCTGGTGTGCTCACACCGATCGCCGTTAGCGGCTGGCACTCCTATTAGTTGGGAGGACGTTCCGCAACGACCCCTGGTCATCAACATCCTCAACGGGACGACGACACCGGACCTCTGGCCCACCATCACCCCTGAAGTCGTGGAGACCCAGAGCTACGACGAATGGATCGAAACCGTTGCCGCCGATCGGGGAGTTGGAGTCGTCCCGGACATCGCACGCACACGGGGAACTCACCCCGGTATCGTCTTCGTGCCCCTGATCGGGGCACCCCCGGTCACGGTCTGGCTCAGTGTCGCGGACCATGTACCTGACAACCTCGCGCGATCCATCATTGAGGCCTCGCGCCTCACCCTCACCCCATAAGTCCGCGACAAGGGCCAGACTCACGCTGGACACGCCAGATTTCCCAATCACAATGGTGTGACCACCGTTCGTACCCGCACATATGCGCCGGGGACATGAACCATGCGTGATGAGCAATATCGCCTCTACAACTCCAGGACTTACAGTGGGATGCAAACCAGCCTAAAAGCTGCCATCTCGTCCTAGGAGCGCCGATGGCAGGAGGGCCTCCACACCGAAGCTCGTCGTTGCCGTGGCCAATGCGGCTGGCATCGGGTTTCCCGCTGTGTACGCAGTTCCACATGCGGCCGCACCCGACCACGATCTACAGGCACTGCATCTCTGGCACGGCGCCCGCTACCACAACACCCGCACCAGACCGGCAGCCGACATATCGCCGACTTCGCTCCCTGACTTTCCACCACCAAAGGACTACCGCCATGCCGCTCGTACGCATCGACCTTGTTGAAGGCCGGACCACCGACCAAACCCACGAACTCGCCGACGCAATCCATCAAGCGATCGTCGACACCTACCGGATCCCAGAACGCGACCGCTTCCAGATCATCACCGAACACCCCGCCCAGCACATCATCGCCCAGGACGCCGGCCTCGGCTTCGAACGCACCACTAGCGTCGTCATCATCCACATCTTCACCCAGCGCGGACGCTCAGACGAGGACAAGCAAGCCCTCTACAAGGCCATCCACGACAACCTCGTGGCCACCGGGCTCGCACCCGAAGATATCTTCGTTGGATACACCGAGAATGGACCCCAGGACTGGTCCTTCGGTCACGGAAAAGCCCAATACCTCACCGGTCAACTTCAAGTCCCCGCCCAAACCTAGGGCTGTCTCGGCTAGCTGCCGCCCGCTGCACTGACCGAACGGTGGCAGGAAACAGCCCCCTTTTGAGGGCACTCCCCCGTCCATTTTCAAAGGCCGATAACGGATATTCCGTCAACCTAATTAGGCTCGGACAAGCTGATTTGGTGACTCTATTCCGTCCACAGTTGAGGTCAATTCGGGTTATCCATGGCTGGAAGTCGGGAGCCGTTGGGGTAGCTCCCCTTGCAGGAGTAGCGGTGGGTAACCCAATAGGAATTGTCCCTGGGTGTGGGCGGCGATGCGACCGAGCCTCTTAGTGGATCAGGTCTAAGTCCCTTAGTTATGCGGCCCAAGCCGAGACGCCCGTGTCCGGTTGGGGTGTGCTGCAACAGGACGCAGTCATGGCATACGGCGCGTAGTGCTCGTCGTCTCGCGACTCGCGTAGTGCTCGTCGTCTCGCAACTAATGATGACTGTCGATGCTGGGACGCGAGTTGCCGATACATAGTTGCAAGAATCGACGGGTCCCGGGATTCACCCACGGGCACGGAGCCGCTTACGCAGTCGGTGAGACGTCTCGTATCCCAAGGGTTAAGAGACAGCCGTTAGCGCTGCAGGTAAGGGGACGTGGCACTGGCGCAAAGAAGCGGGCGGTTGCACGGGCCGCCAGTTTGGATTCGTCTGGACGAAATTCTAGGGAGGGGCCTGCGCGATGATTGACCACTATCGGGCGCTTTGCCGGGGTTGGCCAGGTGACGGCGCTGGCCCTTCTGTACATAACCAGGTCCTATCCTCGGATTGTGAATAATCGCCTGATTTATTCGGATGCTGTCTAGCCCTCTTTCCACGTCGTGTACGTGCGATATACCTCGGAAAGCTAATCGGCTGAGGGAATAGTGGTCTTCAGTTCTTTCCGGGAGTTCGGCCTGGGCTCTTTCCTCGTCGTTGTCTGGGCGGGTACTGTGACGGTTATCATGGCCGGCCTGGCCGTGGCGACGAGGGTGTCGCAGCGCTGGGGTGCGCTGAAGGATTAGGTCCTGCCCCCGCCATTTCATTTGAATGGCAGGAAAACAAGAATGTTTGAGCAGAAATTCATTACCAACGCAATGGCCCGGAGCGCGGAAGACGGCGTTGATCGCCGCCGGCTCTTCCGAGCCGCCGGTGCAGCAGGGATTGGCGGTACGGTGGCGTTGCTGTCGGCCACGTCGGCGGCCGCCGATGACGATGATGATGGGCCCAGTGATTCCGCGATCCTGAACTTCGCGCTGAACCTGGAATACCTTGAGGCCGAGTTTTACCTGCGTGCAGTGACGGGCGCAGGGCTGGCCGACAGCCTGACGGACGGCAAGGGCAAGAAAGGCGGAGTAACGGGCGGCAGCCAGGTCCCGTTCACAAAGGGCAGCCTGATCCAGAAGTACGCCGTGGAGATCGCGGCGGATGAAGAGGCCCATGTGCGGTTCCTGCGCAGCGCGCTGGGCAGGGCCGCGGTGGCTCGCCCGAAGATCGACCTTGAGGCTAGTTTCACCGCCGCCGCTCTCGCCGCCGGGCTGATTAAGGCGGGCCAGACGTTCAACCCGTTTGCGGACGAAACGAGTTTCCTGCTTGGGGCGTTCATTTTTGAAGACGTCGGCGTTACCGCCTATAAGGGTGCTGCCCCGTTTATCGACAACAAGACCTACCTTGAGGCGGCCGCCGGGATCCTTGCCGTGGAGGCTTACCATGCGGGCATCATTAGAACGACCATGTACGCCCGGGACCTGCAGGAACCGGCGCAGGCCATCTCGAACGCCCGCGACAGCCTGGACGGCAAAACTGACCTTGACCAGGGCATCGGAACAGCCGAGGCAGCCAACCTGGTGCCGGCCGATACCAACGCTCTCGCGTTCAGCCGTACCCCGGCGCAGGTCCTGAACATCGTCTACCTGACCCCGGAATCAGAGGACTCCGGCGGGTTCTTCCCTAAAGGCGTCAACGGAGAAATCGACAGGAGCAGCGGCAAATAAAAGGGGCAGTCATCCTGATTGGGGCACGATTAGGACGCTGCGTGCGGTAGTCGCCGCTTCCCTCCTCTGCTGCCCGCTGGAGCAGAGGAGGGGATACTCCTGCTTGTCCGCCTCACGGCTGTCGTCAAGATGTACCGCGTGCCGGACGGTCCCGGCGTTCTCTATTTTGGGGACACTGTTCTTCCTTGGACGTGCGACGTACTCTTAGCGGGATCCTCAGGCTTTGTTTTGTTGGTTAACGGGAAGGGTGGAACTAAAGGGATGACACTCGCAGAAGAGTGGGACCGGCTTGATTCAGAGACGCGCCAGTGGCTTCTGGATAATCCAGGATGCGTGGTAGTGCCCCGTACTGTCAGTGCCAGGATCAGGGAATATGCGGCAGGGCACATTGACGTTGATCTGCACGGCCAGATGCTGCTTTCCCGCGAGGATCTCGATTTCATCCGAGGCAAAGGAGCGGCTGTGGGTGCAGGAGAAATCAGCGAGGAATTGCAGTTCTTCGATACAACGCAGCCCCGAAAGCGCGGATAAGCCGCAGCCTTGCTGGACAGTCCTGTGATCGGCCTGGTCGTTTGCCCGATGTGTGGGTATTGCCTCCTTCGGCTGGCCCGCGGGTTATGTGACGGCCTAGGGAGTGTTGCTAAAGCTGGCTTTTAGCCAGACGAGCGATGCAGCGAGTTGTACGGCGGCGAGGTAGTTGCGTGCAGTTTTGTCCGATCTCATGGCGAGGCCCCGCCAGTTCTTGAGTCGATTGAATCCCCGTTCGACGACGCTGCGCCCCTTGTAGGCCTCACCGTCGAACGCTGGCGGGCGCCCGCCAGCGGAGCCCTTTCTCTTCCGGTTCGCTGCTTGGTCAGCCTTTTCCGGGATCGTGGCCTTAATGCCGCGCTCGGCCAGCCTGCTGCGGTTGGCCTTGGACGTGTAGCCCTTATCTGCCAAGACGCGGTCCGGGCGGGTACGCGGTCTTCCCCTTCCAGGCCGTGGGACCCGGATCTCCTCCAGGGTGGCGGCCATCATGGTCGTGTCATTGATGTTGCCGGCGGTAAGGACGGCTGAGAGCATTCGCCCTTTGCCGTCGGTGGCCATATGCAACTTGGACGTCAGGCCACCGCGGGAACGTCCGATCGCGTGGTCAGGAGGTTCGATACCGAGTTTCATGTAATTCGACAGGACCCCCTGTGAGGCGTGGAAGGGTCGCTCCGTGCTGGTGAACGCGCACGATCGTGGAGTCGATCGAGGCGACCCAATTAAGATCGCCCAAGGTCTCCGCTCGGGTCTGGACGTGTTCGAGAACTTTCGTCCACGTACCATCCTTGGCCCAACGGTCGAAGTTCTTGAACACGGTGTTCCAGTTCCCGAAGTGCTCGGGAAGGTCCCGCCAAGGCGCCCCGGTTCGGAACTTCCATGCAGTCCCCAGGCTTAGAGGTTTTTCCGGTAGAACGGCGCCAGGCTTTTCATTGCTGTGTTCAGGCCTTCGCCGTCGTAGAGGTCCATGTGGGTGGCCCTGTCGATAATGACGAGTTCCTTGGGTCCGGCTGCACG
>JBKJVX010000095.1:0-2532 GCA_046717065.1 Arthrobacter sp.
GCCGTGGTCCACATCGGCCTCGGAATCTCATACGTGGCGGCTGGCCCTGTCGTGGACTGGCTCGGCCCGAAGATGACCTACGTGGTGGGAGGCGTCATCACGCTGGTGGCCGCGGCCCTGCTGGTGCCGATCCTGCCGAAGCGGCGGGGCGATTCAGGCAGTGCCGTCGCGCGCGAGCCGGCATCAGATGCCGCGGAGCTGGTGCTGGGCTACTCGGCGGGGGAGAGCGAGACCACGGCCTCGACCCGGTAACCCGAGTTGCGTAGGTGGGCCGCTCCGCCCCGGTCGATGGCCAGGATGATCCGGTCGATCCGCGCCCCCTCCCGTTCGAGGGCCTTGGCCGCGGCCTCCACCTGGTGGCCCGTGGTGCTGACGTCCTCGATCAGGGTCACCATTGCCTCGGCGGTGAGGAGGCCCTCGACCTGGGCTCGGGTTCCGTACGCCTTGGCCTCCTTCCGGACCACGATCATGGGAAGGCCAGAGCGCAGCCCGACGGCGGCCAGCAGGAGGGTGGCCGCCCCCTCGGGTGCGGCCAGGTGCGTGACCCCTTCGCCGACCATGCTCCAGACCCGGGTCGCCAGTTCCTGTAGCAGGACCGGATCGGTCAGGAAACGGAACTTGTCGAAGTACACCGTGGAAGTGCGCCCCGAGGACAGCACGAACTCGCCGTGGAGCTCAGAGGCGGCGAGCAGCCGCGCCCCGAGGTCGTCGGCGGGCGCCGAATCCTCCCCATCGGCACGCGGCGCGTCGGCCCGGAGAGATTCGTCGTGTTCCTCGGTCATGGGCCGCTAGCATAGGCACCCGATGGGCGCCTACCGGTCCGTGATCCGGCCAGCCGCCTTTCTTCTTCCTCCCGAGCCCGCGCACGCGGTGGCGGGATGGGTCCTCAGGCTTCCGCTTCCGTGGGGTTCCCTGTCGGGCGGGCACGCCTATCCGGCGCTTCGGACGGATCTCGCCGGAATCCCGCTCCTCAACCCCATCGGCCTCGCGGCCGGTTTCGACAAGAACGCCGGGCTCGTCGGAGGGCTCTCGAGGCTGGGGTTCGGATACCTCGTCGTAGGGACGGTGACCCGGAACCCTCGCCGAGGCAACCCTCGTCCTCGAATCGTCCGCCGCCCCGAGACGGAGTCGTTGGTGAACGCGATGGGCCTACCCAACAAGGGGGCCGTCGCCGTCGCCGAACGCCTGCGCCGCACCACTGCGCGCCGCGCGCCCGTCGTCGTGAGCCTGGCCGACGAGGATGTCGCCGATGTCGTGGCAAACCACGAGCTGTTCGAGCCGCTGTGCGCGGGGATAGAGCTGAACGCGAGCTGTCCGAACGTCTCGTGGGGGCGCGATCGGGGAACGGAGGACCATGTTCGCGATCTGCTCCGGGCCCTGCGCGAGCGCAGCAAGCCGCTGTTCGTAAAGCTCCCGCCGTACCGCTCCGACCCAGAGCGCGAAGCGATCCTCGCTTTGGCTCGGCTCTCCGTCGAGGAGGGCGCGGACGGGCTGACCTGCTTCAACAGCTTGAAGGTGCCCGAGCCGCGCCTGTCGGTGGGCGCCGGCGGCCTCACCGGGCATGAGCTCCTCAACGGGACCATCCGCGGGGTGGGCGAGGTGGTTCGGGCCACCGGGGGAACCGTCCCGGTCAACGCGTGCGGGGGTATCACCCGAGGCGCCGACGCGGTCAGGTGTTTCGAGGCGGGAGCGACGACGGTGCAGATGTACACGGGGCTGATCTACGAGGGCCCCGGCGCTGCCAGGACCCTGGCCCGGGAGTTGGCCAGGACCGGGGTGTCCGGGAGATCAGACTGGTCCGCGCCCGTTGCCGCTGCCGGCTGATCAGGCCTTCGCGACGTAGGAGAGCAGCAGCGCCTCCGAGAGGCAGGCTCGTTCGAGGTCCGCGAGGTCCACGCTCTCGTTCTCGCCGTGGGCCCGGCAGTCGGGGTCGGCCGCGCCGGTGAGCAGGATGGCGGCGTCCGGGTAGGCCGCCGAGAACGCCGCGACCAGCGGGATGGTCCCGCCCATCCCCATTGCAACGGCCTCCTTGCCGTACCCGTCGCGGAGTGCATCGCGGGCCGCGTCGTAGAGCGGACCTTCGAGGTCGAGGCTGAACGGCTCCCCGCTCGATCCTCGTTCCACCCGGACGTCGACCCCCCAGGGAGCGCTCGACTCGAGGTGCGCGACGAGCGCGTCCATTGCGGGTGCCGGGTCCTGGCCAGGGGCGAGCCGCAGGCTGACCCTAGCCCTGGCCACCGGGACTAGCTGGTTCGAGGATTGATCGATGGCCGGCGCGTCGATCCCGAGCACGGAGATCGCCGGACGCATCCACAGCCGTTCGGTGATGCTGCCCTCGCCGATGAGGGACACGCCGGGGCGGAGTGATGCCTCGGCGCGGAACTCCTCCTCGGACTGATCGAGCGCCGGCGTTGCACCTCGGACCAGGCCCGGGACGGCGACGTTGCCGCGGTCGTCGTGGAGCTTGGACAGGAGCCGCGCCAACGAGGTCAGGGCGTCGGGGGCCACGCCGCCATACATGCCGCTGTGGAC
>JBKJVX010000096.1:0-29147 GCA_046717065.1 Arthrobacter sp.
TCAATGCCTACGCGGTGGACGACGAGGACGACACCGGGGGCAGGGATGATGACGGCACCGGCGGGGGCACCACGGTGGGGGAGGGCGAAGCCCCCGGCGCGGGGAACGACTTCTGGCTCGTCGCCACCGGCTTCACGACCCCCACCACGCTCACCCGCGGGACGCTAAAGCGCGGGAGCGACGGCGTGGTGTCCAGCTCACACGAGGTGATCCGTTCCTCGCCGTCGTTCTTCAATGAAGCCGCCTACGAGGTCCAGCAGCACTTCGCCGTGTCCCGGGACGGCACCCGCGTGCCGTACTTCCAGGTCGCGGCCAAGGACCTGGTCCTCGACGGCCAGAACCCCACCCAGCTCTCGGGCTACGGCGGTTTCGAGATCTCCCGGACCCCGGCCTACAGCGGTGCGGTCGGCCGTGCCTGGCTGGAGCGGCGCACCGAGGAATCCGCCGGGCATGCCGGGGAGGGACCGCACACGCGCGGCGGCGTCTACGTGGTGGCGAACATCCGCGGCGGTGGGGAGTACGGGCCGTCCTGGCACCGCGCCGCGCTGCAGGAGAACCGGCACCGGGCCTACGAGGACTTCGCCGCCGTCGCCCAGGACCTGATCTCGCGCGGGGTCACCTCGCGGCAGCGCCTGGGCTGTGTGGGCGGCTCCAACGGCGGCCTGCTGGTGGGCAACATGCTGACGCAGTATCCGGACCTGTTCGGGGCCGTGTCCTGCGGGGTGCCGCTGCTGGACATGCGCCGGTACACCAAGCTGTCCGCCGGGTACTCCTGGATCGCCGAGTACGGCGACCCCGACGTGCCCGAGCAGTGGGACTTCATCAAGACCTTCTCGCCGTACCACCTGCTCCGGGACGGCGTGGAGTACCCGGAAACGTTCATCTGGACCGCCACCTCGGATGACCGCGTCGGACCCGTCCAGGCCAGGAAGATGGCCGCCCGGATGCAGGCGATGGGGATCCCCAATGTCTGGTTCCACGAAGCCCTGGAAGGCGGCCATGCGGGGGCCTCAGACAACCGGCAGGCGGCGGCGCTGCAGAGCCGCAGTCAGCATTTCCTGTGGCGGGCGCTGGCCGGCGGCTGAGCCCGAGAGCAGGGGCGAACAGCCGGGCCCGAGCCGTTTTGCACTGCATGCCCCCTTCTGCGTATCCTTGGTTGGCTAGTTACTAGCAATTGGAGACGTGCCAGAGCGGCCGAATGGGCTTCACTGCTAATGAAGTGTGGGGCACAACTCCACCGGGGGTTCAAATCCCCCCGTCTCCGCGTTTGGCCCCGGTCCTGGACCGGGGCCTTTTGCGTACCCGCCGATGGTGCTGCCTGCCGTCCCGGCTGCCCTCCCCGTCCGCGGTGCGGACAGATGCATCCCGGGATACCGCCGCGGTGGAATGATGAACGGATGGCAGCAAGCGACACGGTGGATGAGACGCCAGGCAGCACGCAGGCCTGGAGTCCCCGCCTGGCACTGCTGGTGGCCGCGACCTTCTTTATGGAGTTCCTGGACGGCACCGTCCTCACCACGGCCATCCCCAACATCGCTGAAGACTTCAGGGTTCCCCCCGCAGACGTGAACATCACGATGACGGCATACCTGCTGACCGTTGCCATGGGCATCCCGCTGAGCGGTTGGCTCGCTGAACGATGTGGCGCCCGGCGCGTGTTTTGCCTTGCCATCGCGATCTTCACCTTGGCATCCTTGGCCTGCTCGCTGAGCCAGGACCTTACCGCGCTCACCCTCAGCAGGATCATGCAGGGGCTTGGCGGGGCAATGATGGTTCCCGTCGGAACTCTTTTGGTCCTTCGCGGGACGCCGAAAGCGGAACTCCTCCGCGCCACGGCATTCCTCGTGTGGCCCGGCCTCCTGGCACCGGTCCTCGCTCCGCTGGTGGGCGGGGCCCTCACGACCTATTTGTCCTGGCACTGGATCTTCCTGATCAACCTCCCGCTGGGTGCAGCTGCATTCCTGGCCGCACTCCGCCTGGTCCCGGCAGCGGCAGGTGACCGTGGGCGGCGGCTGGATTGGCTGGGGCTGTTCCTCACGACGCTCGGCGTGGGGGCCCTGGTGGTGGGCCTCGAATTGGCGAGCACCCACCCCGCTCCCTGGGCCGCCCTGAGTGCGGGAGCAGGCGCGGTTGCTGTCGCCTGTGCCGTCCTGTGGATGCGGCGGGCCCGCTATCCGCTCTTTGACCTCGGGGTTTTCAGCACCCGGACGTTCCGGGCCATGGCCACCGGGGGGTTCGCTTACCGGTTGACCATCAGTTCGGTCCCTTTCCTGCTGCCCCTGATGTTCCAGGCCGGGTTCGGCTGGACCCCGCTGCACGCCGGGGCCATGGTGGCCGCTGTGTTCATCGGCAACATCGGCATCAAGCCGGCTACAACTCCCCTGATCCGGCGGTTTGGCTTCAAAGCGGTGCTCGTCTTTGCGTCGGTTGCCTCTGCGGCTACTTTCGTGCTTTGCGCCCTGCTCACGGCGGAGACGCCCGAGCCACTGACTTTCGCCTTGCTGGTTTGCAGCGGAGCTTTTCGCTCGATCGGTTTCTCGGCCTACGCGTCGGTTCAGTATGCCGATATCGCACCGGCACAGCTCACCTCGGCGAACACGGTCTCTGCCACCCTGGTCCAGCTGGCCGCTGCCGCAGGCATCGCGGTAGGAGCGTTACTGATCCGGCTCTTCGACGGCCTGGGCACATTTCCTGAAGACGCCGCCGGACCCTTCCGCGGCGCCTTCCTCGCCATGGCAGTGCTGATGCTGGCCAGCACGGCAGACAGCCTGTTCCTGCCACGGCATGCCGGTGCGGAAGTCAGCCAGCGCAAGGCCCAGCGGGCCTAGGCTCCCATACCCCGGCCCTGCCAGTTTAAAGTCACCCCGCGTGGGTTTTACCGGCCCGTGTAGGTTTTTACCCCGCCTGGCTCACCCGGCCTGGGCAAGGACCAACGGAAGGACAGCTCCCACACCGGCCTGCCTCAGTGCCCGGCCAGCAACCGTGAGTGTCCAACGGCTGTCTGTCAGGTCATCGATCAGCATCACGGGCTGGCCCTGCACAGCGGCCAGCGCAGCTTGGAGCTCAGAACCCACCACCAGCCGCTCCCAAACGCCGGCCAGCCGGTAGGCGCTGTTGCCGCCGCGGCCTCCGGTGGGACCACCATGCGCGAGCTGCATCTCCCCAAGGTAGGGAATGCGACCGATCCCGGAGATTCCCCTGGCCAGGGAACCCACCAGCTCGGGCTTGCTCCGCGCCGGAATGCTTACTATCGCGGCAGGGCGGCCGACTCCGCTCCAGCCAGGATTGCGGGCGTCGCCGGCACCCCACTCCCGCAAGACCTGCACGCAGGCCTGCAGCATGGCCGGATCCACGGGCTGGTCTTCAGCGCCGGCCGCAAACAGCGCGCGCAGTGCACCACCCCAGCCAAGGTCCGTCAGCCTGGCCAGGACGCGCCCTTCGGCGAGGCCTTCCCCCGGCTTGAGCTTCCCCTTGACCGGCACACCAAGGCGGTCCATGCCGCTGGGCCACTGGAGCCTGGCTTCCAGGACGCCACCTGCCCTGCTGAGGGTCTGGCCGGCAGCTTCCGTGGCGGTTTCCGCTATGTCTGCCGGGAACCAGCGTCCTGCACAGTTGTCGCACCGGCCGCAGGCCTGCGCGGTTTCGTCGTCGAGGACGGAGGTGATGTATTCCATCCGGCATCCGGCGGTGTCCTGGTAGATCACCATAGAGTCCTGCTCGTCCACGCGCGCCTCCGCGATCCGGCGGTACCGCTCCGCGTCGTAAACCCACGGCTGGCCCGTGGCCCGCCATCCGCCTCCCACCCGTTCCACTGCGCCGTCAACGGACAGGACTTTAAGCAGCAGTTCCAGCGGGGTGCGGCGGAGGTCAACCCGCGCTTCCAGGGCCACCGTGGAGAGTGCGGTGCCGGCTTCCGCCAAGGCAGTGAGGACGGCCGCTGCTTTCTCTTCGGACGGCATGGACGCGGTGGCGAAATACTGCCAGATGTCGCGGTCCTCCGAGCCGGGAAGCAACAGGACGTCGGCATTGGCGGCGCCTCGCCCGGCACGGCCCACCTGCTGGTAGTAGGCCACCGGGGAAGACGGCGCCCCAAGGTGGACCACAAAGCCCAGGTCAGGTTTGTCGAAGCCCATGCCCAGGGCCGAAGTGGCCACCAGCGCCTTGACCTGGTTGTCCTTCAGCAGCTGCTCGGCGCGTTCCCTGTCCGCGGGATCGGTGCGGCCGGTATAGGCCATTACGTCATGCCCGGCTTCGGCGAGGAGCCGCGCGGTGTCTTCCGCCGCCGACACAGTCAAGGTATAGACGATGCCGCTTCCGGGCAGGCCGGCCAGATGCGTCAGGAGCCAGCCCAGCCGCTGCTTTGAGTCCGGCAAGGACAGGACGCCCATCCGCAGGGAGTCACGCCCCAGGGAACCGCGGATGGTGAGGACCCCGTCTCCAAGCTGCTCTTCGATGTCGTGCACCACCCGGGAGTTTGCCGTGGCGGTGGTGGCGAGGACCGGAACGTTATCCGGCAGTTGGGTGATCAAGTCCGCGATCCGCCGGTAGTCAGGGCGGAAGTCGTGGCCCCAGTCCGAGATGCAGTGGGCCTCGTCAATAACCAGCAGGCCGGTGCGCCGGATGAGCTCCGGCAGCTGGGTTTCCCGGAAGGCCGGGTTGGTGAGCCGCTCCGGGGAGACCAGCAGCACGTCCACCTGGTCAGTGGCAAGCTGCTCACGGACCGCGTCCCATTCCAGCTGGTTGGCGGAGTTGATGGCGACGGCACGCACCCCTGCCCTGGCAGCGGCAGCCACCTGGTCCCTCATCAGGGCCAGCAGCGGCGAAACGATGAGCGTGGGCCCGGCGCCGCGGCGGCGCAACAGCAGGGACGCCACAAAGTAGACGGCCGATTTGCCCCAGCCGGTGCGCTGGACCACCAAGGCCCGCCGGCCGCCGTCGACCAGCGCTTCAATGGCTTCAAACTGCCCCTCGTGGAAGGCAGCCCCGGGGTGTCCCACAAGCTCGCGCAGCACCTGCAGTGCCTGGTGGTGGGTTGCGGAGTTGGAGGCAGAGCCTCCCGATGGCTCTGCGATTGCTGTGGAGTTCTGGTTATCGACCATTGATTCAGTATCCCAGCCGCCCCTGACACCCGGCTCCGAACGCCGCCCCTCTGTGGATACGGCAGGGATACAAAACCCGCATGGTCGCCGGAACAGCCGTCACATAGTGCGCTTGCCAACCCGTCCTCCACAGCCACTTCCGCCGTCCACGTAAGATAAATCCCGTGACTAGCGAACAGACAACGACTTTCGACCTTTCGGCATCCTTCAAGGCGTACGACGTCCGGGGCATCGTGGGCGAGTCCATCACCGCCGAAATCGTTGAAGCCGTGGGGGCCGCGTTCGTGGATATCCTCCAGCTCCAGGGCCAGACAATCCTGGTCGGCGGAGACATGCGCCCCTCCTCCCCGGAGTTCAGCAAGGCTTTCGCCAGCGGCGCAACCGCCCGCGGCGCTGACGTTGAGCTCCTGGACCTGATTTCCACTGACGAACTGTACTTCGCCTGCGGTTACCTGAACCGTGCCGGTGCCACGTTCACCGCCAGCCACAACCCTGCGGGCTACAACGGCATCAAAATGTCCAAGGCCGGGGCCGTGCCCATCTCCTCGGAGTCAGGCCTCAAGGATATCCAGGCCCTGGCCGAGCAGTACCTGAACACCGGTTCCATTCCTGCGGCGGAAAAGCGCGGCCAGGTCAGCGTCCGTGACGTACTCAAGGACTACTCCGAGTACCTCCGCAAGCTGGTGGACCTCTCCGGATCACGTCCGTTGAAGGTGGTAGTGGACGCAGGCAACGGCATGGCCGGCCTCACCACCCCGGCAGTCCTGGGCGACGCCCTGCTCCCCAAGCTGCCCCTGGACATCGTTCCCCTGTACTTCGAGCTGGATGGCTCCTTCCCCAACCACCCCGCCAACCCGCTTGAGCCGGAGAACCTCCGCGACTTGCAGGCTGCAGTGCTCCAGCACGGTGCGGACATCGGGCTGGCGTTCGACGGTGACGCTGACCGCTGCTTCGTCATCGACGAGAAGGGTGAGCCTGTCTCGCCGTCGGCCATCACCGGGATGGTGGCCCGCCGGGAGATTGCCCGCGCCAAAGCGCAGGGAGAAGCCACCCCCACCATCATCCACAACCTCCTCACTTCGCGTGCCGTGCCCGAACTCGTGGAACACGACGGCGGCAGGGCTGTCCGCACGCGGGTTGGCCACTCCTTCATCAAGGCAGTCATGGCGAAGGAAGGGGCGGTGTTCGGCGGAGAACACTCAGCCCACTTCTACTTCCGTGACTTCTGGAACGCAGACACCGGCATGCTGGCGGCAATGCACGTCCTGGCTGCCCTGGGCGAGCAGGACGGTCCGCTTTCGGAGCTTGGCCGCGAGTACGAGCCCTACGTATCGTCCGGCGAGATCAACTCCGAAGTGGAGGACAAGGCAGCAGCAGTTGAGCGCGTCCGCCTGGCTTTTGCCGACGAAGACCTCACCATCGACGGGATGGACGGCAGCACGTTCACCGCCAACGACGGCAGCTACTGGTTCAACCTGCGCCCGTCCAACACTGAGCCGTTCCTCCGGCTCAACGCTGAGGCTACGGACCGCACCACAATGGAGCGGATCCGGGACCGCGTCCTGTCGATCGTCCGGGCCTAGTCCACGCATGGCAGAAGAGAGAGCAGTCGGCTCGGAAGCAGGGACAGGCGGGCAAGCGTCCTGGCGCGACACCGTTCCCGAGAGCACGGCTACGGACCTTGAGAACCTTCTAGGGACGGGCATCAGCGCCGCACAGGAACAGCTTCAGCGCAATGGCGGCTTCCTGCCCTTCGCCCTGACAGTGCAAAACGACGGCGAGGTCCGCTTGGTTGCCGTTTCCCCGGCGGATGCCCAGGAAGGTTCCGACGGCGACTTTGATGCCGATGCCATGATCAGTGACCTCACCGCCCTGCTGCGCCAGAACCGGGAGGACTTTCGCGCCGCGGCGGTGGTTTGCGACATTCTGCTGGTGGAGGAGGACTCGGACGCGATCCATGTGGCCACCGAGCACCGCGAGGGCCCGGTATTCGCCGCCGTTTTGCCCTACTCCGCCGACGTCGTCACCCGGACGTGGGAGTTCGGCGAGCTTGCTGCTGACGCCAGCGAGCCCGTTATCTGGGTGGACTAGACCGGCTCCCGCCATGAAAATCAACGCTTTTGCCGACGTGAGCCTGCGGGCCCTCATGGTGCTTGCAGCTGCGCCTGACGGCACCCTGCTTACCACGCAAAACATTGCCGATACCGTGGGAACTCCCTACAACCACGTCAGCAAGGCGATGGCCAAACTGCGCAACCTGGGGTTGATCGAGGTGGAGCGCGGCAGGACGGGCGGTTCCCGGCTAAGCCATGGTGGCCGGAGTGCGACCGTGGGTCAAATCCTTCGGCAGCTCGACACCCGAACGGACGCGGCGGAGTGCGTCGCCCCCAGCGGCAACTGCCCGCTCATCAACGAGTGCAAGCTCCGCGCTGCCCTGTCCCGCGCGCGCGAGGCCTTCTACCGCGAGCTGGACGGGGTAGTAATCGCTGATCTTCCGGCGTCCCGGCAGATGGATCCGGTCTTCGAAATGATCGGACTGCGGCCGGGCTTTAGCCCTGCGTAAGCTTCCTCCCCCACCCCCAATGGGACGGCCAGGGCATTTATCCCAGGATTTTCGCGGGTATTCAGAATAGCCGGACAAGGGCCCCGGTCCCTACCTCAGGAGTTCCTATGCTCTCGGACAAATCCTGCCCAGTCATCGAAGCCACCTTGCCGCTTGTTGGTTCACGCATCAGAGAATTACGCCCAAGTTTTACCAGCGGCTGTTCGCCGCGCACCCCGAACTCCTGGACGGCCTGTTCAGGCTCTCCAACGAACGCTCCGGCAACCAGCAGCAGGCCCTGGCAGGAAGCATTGCGGCCTTTGCCACGCACCTCGTCAACTACCCGGGCACCCTCCCCGAAACTGTCCTTTCACGCATTGCCCACCGGCACGCCTCGCTGGGCATCACCGTTCATGTCCCTGCGTGAAGTGGACCTACCGGCCGATGCGTCCCTCTACCTCTGCGGCCCGCTGCCCTTTATGAAGAACATCCGCAACGAGGCAATCAACGCCGGCATCCCGGCCACCCGAATCCACTACGAGGTCTTCGGCCCGGACATCTGGCTGGCCGGCTAAACCCCTGCCCTTGGAATTTTTGTCCATGTATGCGGACGTGGAGGCGGTTTAGGTCTGCATAGCTGGACAAAACTCCGGACAGAACGACGGCGGCCCCGCACCTTTCGTTGGAAAGGTGCGGGGCCGCCGCCGCACTTAAGACGCCGTTGTAACTTAAGGGGTTCAGCCCAACCGGGACTTCAGGCTGGTGAGCTCCGACTGCAGTGCGTCGGGGAGCGAGCCGCCGAAGTTGGCGAACCATTCCTCGATGGAGGCCAGTTCCGCCGCCCACTCCGCCGGGTCCACCTTGACTGCTTCCTCCACCTGGGCGGGGGTCATGTCCAGGCCTTCGAGATCGATCGAATCACCGGTGGGCACGAAGCCGATCGGGGTCTCAACGGCATCCGCCTTACCCTCGAGGCGCTCGATTGCCCACTTGAGGACACGGGCGTTGTCGCCGAATCCGGGCCAGGCGAAGCCGCCCTCAGAGTTCCGGCGGAACCAGTTGACCAGGAAGATCTTGGGCAACCGCTCGGGATTGGCCTTCGCCGAAAGGTTGACCCAGTGGTTCAGGTAGTCGCCTGCGTCGTAGCCGATGAAGGGCAGCATGGCCATGGGGTCGCGGCGCACCACGCCCACAGCGCCTGCAGCGGCAGCAGTGGTTTCGGAGGACAGCGTTGCGCCCATGAAGATGCCGTTTGACCAGCTGCGCGCCTCGGTGACCAAGGGGATGGTGGTCTTGCGCCGGCCACCGAACAGGATGGCGGAGAGCTCAACACCGTTGGGGCTGTGGTACTCCTCGGCGAGCATGTCGATCTGGTCGATCGGTGTGCAGAAGCGCGAGTTGGGGTGTGCGGCGGGCTTGTCGGAGTCGGGGGTCCAGGAGTTGCCCTGCCAGTCCGTGAGGTGGGCGGGAACTTCCTCGGTCATGCCCTCCCACCAGACGCCGCCGTCGTCGGTCAGTGCAACGTTGGTGAAGATGCTGTTGCCCTTGGCGATGGCCCGCATGGCATTGGGGTTGGTGCCCCAGCCCGTGCCCGGAGCAACGCCGAAGAGGCCTGCTTCAGGGTTGACGGCGCGCAGTTCGCCTTCCTTGCCGAACCGCATCCAGGTGATGTCGTCGCCGAGGGTTTCGACCTTCCAGCCCTTGATGGTGGGATCCAGCAGGGCAAGGTTGGTCTTGCCGCAGGCGGACGGGAAGGCAGCGGAGACGTAGTACGTCTTCTGCTCAGGCGAGGTGAGCTTGAGGATGAGCATGTGCTCGGCCAGCCAACCCTCGTCACGGGCCATGACGGAGGCGATGCGCAGGGCGTAGCACTTCTTGCCCAGCAGGGCGTTGCCGCCGTAACCCGAGCCGAAGGACCAGATGGACCGCTCTTCCGGGAAGTGGACAATCCACTTGTCCGGGTTGCATGGCCACGGGACGTCTGCCTGGCCGGCCTCCAGCGGGGCACCCAGCGAGTGCAGCGCAGGGACGTAGAACGCGTTGGTTTCGGTGATGCGGTTCAGGACATCGGTGCCGATCCGTGCCATGATGCGCATGGAAGCGACAACGTAGGCGCTGTCAGTGATCTCGACGCCGAACTTGGGGTCCTCGGCGTCGAGGTGGCCCATAACGAATGGAATGACATACATGGTCCGGCCCCGCATGGACCCGGCGAACAGGCCGCGAAGCTTGTCCTTCATCTCGGCCGGCGCCATCCAGTTGTTCGTGAACCCGGCGTCGTGCTCCTTTTCGGAGCAAATGAAGGTCTGCTCCTCCACGCGTGCCACGTCAGCGGGATCGGAGAAAGCGGCGAAGGAATTAGGGAAGAGGTCCTGGTTCAGGCGCCTGAGGGTCCCTGCCGCGACCAGCTCGTCGGTGAGGCGGGTGTTCTCCTCTTCGGAGCCGTCAACCCAGTAGATCCGGTCCGGCTGCGTAAGCTCAGCAACCTCTTCGACCCATGCCAGCAGACCGGCATGTGTGGTGGGTGCATTCTCAAGCAGCGGCTTTTGCGCCAGATCGCCCATTTCGGTTCCCTTCCTCGGGTTCATCGGTGTGAGCTAAATGCTATGGTCCGGACCACCGGAGTTTTTGGGACGTATGCTGAGCATTTAGCGCAACAGAAATGCGTTTCCGCGGGAAATCAGGGAATTTGGGACGCAAATCCGAGGATTAAGTGACGAAGGTCACCTATACCGGTCTAGTCGCCGAGATTACACGCCTTCCGATTTGGCATCGCGGCCAACCCTCGCGTAAAGTAATTCGAGGTTCAGGGAGAGCGGTTCTCCTCCCGGGACACAAGATGCGCCCATAGCTCAGCTGGATAGAGCGTCTGTCTACGGAACAGAAGGTCAGGGGTTCGAATCCCTTTGGGCGCACAGACAAGGTCCGCACCGGTTCGCCGGTGCGGACCTTTTGCTTTGCGCCACGAAAGTACCCACGTGGCAGATGCCCCCTCCAGCATCAGGCCGGGATCCCGGGCGTAGGCTTTCCCCATGATGCCCGAGGCGATTTCGCGTGAATTTGATGTTGTGGTGATCGGCGCAGGCGCCGTGGGGGAAAACGTAGCCGACAGGGTGGTGCAGGGCGGCCTCACGGCTGTGCTGGTGGAAGCGGAGCTGGTGGGCGGCGAGTGTTCCTACTGGGCATGCATGCCGTCAAAAGCCCTGCTTCGCCCCGGCACGGCCCTCCACGGAGCCCAGACCGCACCCGGGGCCAAGGAAGCGGTGACGCGGACCCTGGATGCCGCGGCCGTCCTCAAGCGCCGGGACTACATGACGTCCAACTGGCAGGACGACGGGCAGGTCAAGTGGGTGGAGGACACAGGCATCGAACTGGTCCGGGGGCACGCGTGGCTGACTGGGCCCAAGTCCGTTGAAGTCGCCGGGCTCGACGGCAACCCGTACCAGCTTCACGCGCGTCATGCGGTAGTCCTGGCCACTGGTTCAGCACCCAACACTCCCCCGATCGAGGGACTCGAGGACGTGCAGGTATGGGGCACCCGGGAGGCCACCTCAGCCAAGGAAGTTCCGCCACGGCTTGCAGTATTAGGGGGAGGAGTCGCCGGGACAGAACTGGCGCAGGCTTTTGCGCGGCTGGGTTCTACTGTGACGCTCGTGGCGCGCAGCGGACTGCTCCGGACCTTCCCGGCGGAGGCAGCGAACCTGGTCGCGGCCGGGCTCCGTGCCGACGGCGTGGAGATCCGGCTCAACACCACGACGGAAAGCATCAGCGAGAACGACGACGGCACGCTGAGCCTGCAACTGGCTGACGGTTCCAGCGTGACCGCCGAAAAGGTCCTCGTGGCCACAGGCCGGCATCCCGCCTTGGAAGGCCTGGGGCTGGAGAGCGTGGGCTTCGAGCCTGACAAGGAGGGGCACCTCACCCTTCGAACGGACAATTCGGGGGCGGTGGAAGGAGCCTCCGACGGAGAGCCCTGGCTTTATGCAGTGGGTGACGCCGCCGGCAAGAACCTCTACACGCACCAGGGGAAGTACGAGGCCCGCGCCACCGGAGACGCCATCGCCGCCCGGGCCAAGGGGGAATTGGCAGGCGCCGCCAGGGACTGGAGCCGCTTTGCGCAAACTGCCAACGATCATGCTGTACCCAGCGTTGTCTTCACCGACCCGGAGCTGGCCACCGTCGGGCGCACCCTGGAGATTGCGCAGAAGGACGGCTACGACGCTTCCTCCGTTGAACTTGCCATCCAGGTAGCCGGATCTTCCCTGCACTCGGAGAACTACGAGGGGTGGGCGCAACTGGTGGTTGACGAGGACCGCAGGGTTCTCCTGGGAGCCACGTTCGCCGGGCCGGACGTGGCGGAACTCCTGCACGCGGCCACCATTGCGGTGGTGGGCGAAGTGCCGCTGGACCGGCTGTGGCATGCAGTTCCCTCCTACCCCACCATCAGCGAGGTCTGGCTGCGCCTGTTGGAGAAGTACGGGCTCTAGCAGCCCTATTTGAACTGACTGGTCAGTTTCAATAGACTGGGTGCAAGACCACCACGCGAAAGGCACCCTTGCTTCTGGCCCAGCAGCTCCATGTCCGCGGCCGCCGGGATCCCCTGCTCCCGGCGACCTCCCTCAAGGCACGCCGCGGGGAGCTGGTACTTGCCTGCGGGGACCGGCAGGATCAGCGGACCGCGCTGGCCCTTGTGCTCAGCGGCCGAATGAAAGCCGATGGGGGCTCCATCAGCTGGGATGGCAGCCGCGGCATCAAGGCACTCCGCACGGCCAGCGCTCTGGTTGATGCCCCGGGCGTCAACGAGCCGGAACCGCACCTGAGTGTGCGCGACCTCGTGACGGAGGACCTGGCCCTGATCCCCCGCCGCTACCGGGGCGCCCTGCTCAGCAGTCCGTGGCTCAAGGTGAACCGCTTTGAGGACATCGGTGACCTGTGGACTGAGCAGCTGGATCCTTTCCGCCGGCTGGAACTCCTGACGGCGCTGGCTTTGGCCAGCCCACATACGGACTTGCTGGTGGTCGACTCACCGGACCGGCACAGTGCCGATCCCGGCAGCTGGCTGCCACGCCTGGAGCAGTTGGCGTTCGACGCCGGGCGGCCGCTGGCTGTCGTTGCGACGGTCGCTGCCCCTCCGCCGTCGTGGTCCGGACCGATTGTTGCGATTGGCAACGCGGTGCCCAGCGAACATGAAGCCGAGGCGGAAGCTGGAACGGAAAGCCCGGCGGCTACCCACGAACTCGAACTCGAACTCGAAACCGAGGATGCGAAGTGACTGTACTGCGGCTAGCCCGCTCTGAACTCAAGCGGATGACAGGTGGACTGCTGCCGAAGCTGACCATCCTCGCGCTGACCATGGTCCCGCTGCTATACGGCGCCGTCTACCTCTACGCCAACTGGGATCCGTACGGCAACCTGGACCAGATCGACGCCGCACTGGTAGTGGAGGACACCGGCGCCACCGCCGGCGACGGCTCTGAACTGCAGGCGGGCAGGGAAGTAGCGGACAGCCTGGTGGAGGGCAATGTCTTCCACTGGATCCCGGTGGCGGGCGGAGACGAGGCGGATGAGGGCGTCGCCAGCGGCAAGTACGCCTTCGCACTGAAAATACCCCCGGACTTTTCCTCCCACCTCGTATCCCCCGCCAGCTTTGACTCCGCCAGCCAAGCCATGCTCAACGTCACCACGAACGACGCCAACAACTATCTGCTGAGCACCATCGTGGACAAATTGACCACCTCCGTACACAGCACCGTTGCTGCCGATGTCGGAGAAGAAACCGCCAACCAGTTGCTCACCGGATTCGGCACCATCCATACGCAGATGGTCAAGGCGTCCGACGGCGCCGGTCGCCTTGCGGACGGGGTTGCCACCATTCGGGACGGGAGTGCGGCCCTCCATGACGGGACCGCTGGCCTGAGCAGCGGAGCGGATGAGCTGTACGCGGGCCAGCTCAAGCTGCGCGACGGCGCCAACGAGCTGACCGACGGCGCCGGCCAATTGAGCAGCGGGCTCTCCGTACTGAAGGACAAGACAGCAACGTTGCCCGGGGATTCCCGGACACTGGCAGCGGGCGCCGCGCAGGTGGCTGCCGGAAACGCGCAGCTGAACACCAAGGTCCAGGACGTCGCTGCCCAACTGGAGGCTGCTGACCAGGGACTTCGCACCCGGGTGGTGGAGTCGAACAACAGGCTGATCGCTTCCGGCGTCCTCACCCAGGCCCAGGCGGACAGCATCCTGGCCGACTTCGACTCCGTGGCCGCCTCCAACCCGGTGACAGCTGCCAAAACACAGTTCCAGGCCGACGCCGCGCAGATCCAACAGCTGGCAGACGGAGCCGAGGCAGTCAGCGTAGGTGCGGCACAATTGGCTGCCGGAACCCCGGCACTGAAAGAAGCGATTACACAGGCATCCGGAGGTGCTGATCAACTGCACACCGGCGCAGCGACGCTTGCCACCGGAGAGCAGTCAGCGGTGGATGGCACTGCAGCCCTGGCGGACGGGGCGCGCAAGCTCGACGCCGGCGCCGCGCAGCTCGAGGAAGGCGCAGGTACGGCCGCATACGGTTCCCGAACCCTGGCCGACGAGATCGGCAGCGGTGCAGGACAGGTTCCAAATCCCGACGACACCCAGAAGAGCAACCTGTCGCGGGTTATCGCAGATCCGGTGGCGGTCAGCAACGTTTCACAGGCTAAGGCCGGGTCCTACGGCGCCGGGCTGGCACCGTTCTTCCTCACCCTCGCTTTGTGGATCGGCATCTTTATGCTGATCCAGGCCATGCGGCCCCTCACGCAGCGGGCGCTGGCATCCAACGCCCGCTCCTGGAAAATTGCGGTCGGAGGATGGCTGCCTTTCCTGGCCGTCTCGGTGGTGCAGGCCACCCTCCTCACCCTGGTGGTCAACCTGGCACTGGGCCTGGACGCCGCCCATCCCGTCCTGATGTGGCTCTTTATGCTGGCCGCAGCCATGGCTTTCAGTGCCCTCATCCAGGGAATCGTGGCACTGCTGGGCTCCCCCGGAAAACTCGTGGTCCTGATCCTGCTGGTCCTTCAGCTGGTATCTTCCGGTGGAACCTTCCCCTGGCAGACCACACCACAACCCCTTCACGTGGTGCACCAGATCCTGCCCATGGGGTATGTGGTGACAGGGATGAGGCACCTGATTTACGGGGCCGACCTCTCGATGATCATCCCCACTGTGCTGGGACTTGCGGGGTACACGGTGCTGGGATTGGCCATGTCCACCCTGGCCGTGCGCAAGGGAAAATACTGGACGCCCAAGACGCTGAAACCGGAGATTGCAGTATGAGTCCCGCGGATCCGGAACCAGCGAAAAAACTCCGCCCTGCCCGGACGACTGCCACGCGGCAGAGACTTTTTGAGGCTTCCATGGAGCTGATCGGCGAGCGTGGTGCGGCCGGTGTGACCGTTGACGAGATTGCAGCTGCCGCGGGCGTTTCCAAGGGGACGGTTTACTACAATTTCGGCAGCAAATCAGACCTTATCGCGCAGCTGCTGCGGCATGGCGTGGATATCCTCAAGGCCCGGCTGCTGGGGGCGCCAGACGGCGGGATGGGCCAGGATCCCCTGCTGGCAATGGAAGCGATGATTGGCCAGGCCATGGACTTCATGGCCGAGTACCCGTCCTTCGCCCGGCTGTGGGTGAGCGAGAACTGGCGCACCCCCAGCGAATGGCAGGGGACCTTTACGCTCCTGCGGACAGAGCTCCTGGCGGTAATCAGTGAAGCGGTGGAAAACGTTGCCAAGGCGTACCCTGTGGATCCCTCCGTTTCGCGGGGCAGCCTGGAAACAGCCATTTTTGGTGCATGCTTCGTGGTAGGGCTTGACCGGCAGACCTACCACCCGGAGCGCACCCGTGACCAAAGCGTTGCAGCAATCATGGCCATCATGCGCGGCTACGTAATACAGCAGCCCGCTCCTCAGGGATGATGGTGAACATGCGCCAAATGGGGAACAGCGGAAAATTCGCGGTCATCACCGGCATCGTGGCTGCGGGCCTGCTGGTCCTGACAGGCATGACGCTGGCGGAGCCCGTGTTCATGGCTTTCCTCGGCGTGCTGGGGCTCGCCTACCTTGCCTGCATCATAGAGGTCCTGCGCCGTCGACGCTTCGTTATGCTCGCCATTGCCGGCCTGTCCACGAGTCTCGCCGTGGCGGGATCGCTGGCCTTACTGAGCACGTGGGAGCTGGCCTTCACCGACGAGTCGTCGCTGTTTGGCACCCCGTTGCCTACCTCGGATCCGGACAATTACTTCTTCTTGGCCGCGCTCTCCGCACTGACGGCCCTGGCGGCCCTGTTCACGGGCGCCATGTGGCCGGGACGCCGGCGCACCCAAGGCAGCGCCTCCCGGGCTGCCGGCGTCCGGACCGCTGCCCGCGGCAGCACTAACGCCGCGAGGAGTGCTCCGGCACGGCAGGCCGGCGCAACGCAGCCGCGCACCCCGTCCGCGGCGCGGGCGCAAGTGCGGCAGCCGACGTCGTCCGCCCGGCAGGCGTCCCAGGGACAAGGCGCGGCGAGGCAGGGCGCCGCCAGGCAAAGTGCCACAAAACAAAGTTCCGCAAGGCTGCCGCAGGGCCGTGCAGCAACGAGGAAATAGCTTGCGCTAATGGGCCCGCGGCACCTTAAACTTGGTGATCCGTGCGTCCTGTCCGTCCAGCTCAGCCCAGGACTTTTCCGTTTCGAGGACGGTGAGCGCGTTGGTGGGGTACCTCGTTGCGGCATCCATGTAGGCATCGTGGTCGGAATCGCGTGAGGCGAGGTGCATGGCAAGGTCCTGTACCCCTGGCAGGTGCGCTATCAGCATCAGCGTGGTGACGGTATCGGGCACGTGGTTGACCACGGTAAGCATGCGCAGGGCGGAGGAAGCGTAGAGGCCGTCTTCGAGCTTGGGCGTGGGGGCCTTGTCCCCCAGTTCAGAACATACCCAGGTGCAGGTCTGGCGGGTCCTCAAGGCGCTTGAGCACAAAATGAAGTCAGGCACGATGTTGTGCTTGAGCAGCCAACGTCCGGCAAGGGGCGCCTCCCGGTGGCCCCGCTCCTCCAGCGGCCGCTCGTGGTCGGCCACGCCACCAGGCCAATCGGCCTTGGCATGGCGCATGATCACAAGGCGTCGAAGATGGTGCTGGCTCATGGCCCAAGCCTAAGGCACCGCCAAAGGCCTCCTGCGTGCCTCTGAGTGCTAGATCGAGTATTCCGGAGCGGCCCAGACAACAACTTCGGGGTGCTCGTAGAACCGGTAGCCCTGGCCGCGGACGGTGCGCACGGTGTTGGCGAGGCGGCCAAGCTTGGACCGGAGGCGGCGGATGTGGACGTCGATGGTGCGCTCGTTGGGCACTTCTTCGGCGTTGCGCCACAGGCCTTCGAGCAGTTCGTCGCGGCCCACAGTGCGCGTGCCGTTTTCCACGAGGTAGTTGAGGAGTTCGAACTCCTTGAAAGTCAGGTTCAGCGATTCGCCGTCCAGGTGCACTTCGCGGCGTGCGAGGTCGATCAGGACGCCGGAAGGGCGCGGCTCCTGGGGCTGCTGCGACCGCGGGCTTTCGGTGCGCTGGCGGGTGTTAACCGTGGGGTCACCGAAGGTGGAACGGACGACGTCGAGCGCTGAGCCGGGCGTGCCCGCAGGGGCGACGGCGACGGCGGCGTAGCTTTCAGCTCCCGATACCAGGGACTGGGCGTAAGCGCGGATCTCCTGGGCGAGCTTGGCGATGGAGGTACCTGCGGCGGCTGCGGTTTCCTCGTCGATCCCCATGTAGAGAACGAATCCACGGGCGACGTTGTCACTGGCTACGGGGCGGACCTGGTTGGGCCCGGCAACTACCGGAGTGGGAGCAGTGACCGGCGCCGACTCGGCCGGCGGAACGGCCCGGAGTTGGCCGTAGGAGTTGGGGTTATAGCCCTGGGGGCCGTAGCCCGAGCCGGGAAAGCTGCTTCCGGAAGTGGCGGGAGCAAGCGACGTGCGTGGTCCGAAGCCGGGGCGGAGGCCGGAAGGCTGGCCACCCTTGGCGGCGTTACGGACAGAAATGTGGACGTATCCGGATGCAACTGACATGGATTGCTTACCTCAATGTGAATGGCCGTCATCGCGGCTCGAATGCTGGGTTCCCCGCAATGTAACTGGGGAGGGACGCCCGACGCTGGGCTGGGGGCGTATGCCGACGAACTTCGAGGGGTGGGAAGATCAGGCGTACATTCGACAACAGCGCATCTCGGCAGCAGCGGATGTGCTGGGCCAATAGTCTGCGGCTGCAGGTGCTGTTGAGTTCTTGTTCACAATGGAAGTGTGCAGCGTAACAATGCCAACTTGCAAGTAACAATGGACGCTTCCGTCCGCATTATGAGACAAAAGCGCTTGATGTGGCACAGATCACGATTCTGGACAATGGTCAGATTGCTGATCATTGTCCCGCTTTCGGGGCGGGGGAGCCACCTCTGTTGAAGTTAATTCGCCCTACGCTCTTCCTGCGGCCATTTTCTTCAGATGTACCGGGAATGCCGAAATCGCCCTCACGTGCGCCCCACCTGTCCAGTGGCAGCCGCAGCTGGAGAAGAAAAATCGACCTTCCTCTGCTGTAAGGCCAACTCTGCAGGGCACCCAGCTGTCCGGCTTCCCATCTACCACCAACGCTGGCCGGGCAGCCGCCGCCCCTTTCTGCCGCCCGCCATTAACTGCCCAGCTGGCTAGGCTGGTATTCACAGCTGAGGCACAGGAAGCCCATAGCCCCGGCTAAACGACTGATTGGAGAGTTGTTCCATGGCCACTTCCCACTCCATGACCAACAACCTCCCCCAGCTTTCCCACCCGGATGGCTCCCCCATCCGCGCTCTGGTGGTCGACGACGAGCCGAGCCTTTCGGAGCTGATGAGCATGGGCCTGCGCATGGCCGGCTGGTCGGTGGCGGTGGCGGCCGACGGCCCGGAAGCAGTGAAACTGGCCAAGGACTTCCGTCCCGACGTCCTGGTCCTTGATGTGATGCTCCCAGGGTTCGACGGCGTCGAGCTGCTGGGAAGGATCCGCACGTTCGCGCCCGAGGTGCCCGCTCTCTTCCTCACCGCCAAGGACGCGGTCCAGGACCGGATTGTGGGCCTGGCGGCCGGTGGCGACGACTACGTCACCAAACCGTTCAGCATGGAGGAAGTCCTGCTTCGGCTGCACCGCCTGGTCCAGCGCTCCGGAGTTGCCGCTATGGACACGGCCGAATTGGTGGTAGGAGACCTTGTCCTCAACGTCGATACGCGGGAAGTGACCCGAGCCGGCGCGGAGCTCCAGCTCACGGCCACGCAGTTCGAGCTGCTCCGCTACCTCATGGAGAATCCCAAGCGCGTCATCAGCAAGGCGCAGATCCTGGACCGCGTGTGGGACTACGACTTCGGCGGCCAGGCCAACATTGTGGAGCTTTATATCTCCTACTTGCGCAAAAAGGTGGACGCAGTTCACCCGCCCATGATCCACACCGTGCGTGGGGCGGGGTACGTCATCAAGCCTGCCGAGTAGGCGCACCATGGCGTCACAACAGGCAGCCGGTCCCCACCGCCGGAGCTGGCTCAAACCCGGCACCTGGCACTTGCGCACCCGCCTCATCCTCCTGGCCATGGCCCTGCTGATCGCCATCTGCGGTGCCGTGGGCGGTGCCAGCTATGCTTCCATGGATGCGTTCCTGACCCGCCAGCTGGATGAACAGCTGAGCCAGGCTGCAGACCGGTCCAACAATCCGGGCCGCCCTCCCATGGGCGGCATCAACGGAAGGGACCCCCTGGACGCCCGCGGCCAAAGCGTGGGAACCATGAACGCCCGCATCCTGAACGGCCAGGTGAACAGTGGTGGATTCCTTACCTCGGACACCACGCGTTCCGCGCTGTCCGCCGAGGACAAGCAGACACTGCTGGCACTGGCGACAGACGCGGAGCCCGTGGACCGTACCCTCTCGAACGGTGACTACCGCCTGCTGGCGGTGAAGACCACCTTTGGCGATGTCCTGGTCACGGGACTCCCCCTCGCTGCCAAAGAAAGCACGCTTGCCTCCCTCGTGTGGACCTTTGTGGTCGTTTCGCTTGGCGGGTTGCTCTTGATCGGATTGGTTGGCACTGTCCTGATCCGCCGCACCATGAAACCCCTCGAGCAGCTGTCGGAGGTTGCCACCCGGGTTTCGCAGCTTCCCCTGGACGCGGGCGAGGTGGCACTCGCGGTGCGCGTGCCGCCGTCGAACTCCAATCCGGGAACGGAAGTAGGCAGCGTCGGTCACGCGCTCAACCTCATGCTGGATAACGTGGCGAACGCGCTTCAGGCGCGGCAGAAGAGCGAAACAAAGGTGCGGCAGTTTGTGGCCGATGCCTCCCACGAGCTGCGTACTCCCCTGACCGCCATC
Organism: Arthrobacter sp.; assembly: GCA_046717065.1. Lineage (GTDB taxonomy): Bacteria > Actinomycetota > Actinomycetes > Actinomycetales > Micrococcaceae > Arthrobacter. Next base: position 20,019 of record JBKJVX010000096.1, read on the forward strand.
CGCGGCTACACCGAATTGATGAGGATGACTGAGCACTTCACCCCCGACGGCCAAAAGTCCCTTGCCCGCGTGCAGAGCCAGTCAGAGAGGATGACCGCTTTGGTGGAAGACCTGCTGCTGCTGGCCCGGCTCGATGAGGGCCAGCCGTTGAAGCTCAGCGAGGTGGACCTTACGCAGCTGGTGGTGGAAAGCGTCAGTGATGAAAAGGTGATGGCACCGGGCCACAACTGGCGGCTGGAACTTCCGGATGAGCCCGTGGTGGTCAACGGTGACGCCTCCCAGCTGCGCCAGGTGCTGATGAACCTGCTCTCCAACGCGCGCAAACACACCCCTGCCGGCACCACCGTTGTTACCGGCGTTGGAAGGACGGCTGGAGGTGCCGCGCTGGTAACGGTAACGGACGACGGCGGCGGGATCCCGGCCGAGTTTGTGGACCACGTTTTTTCGCGTTTCGCCCGCGCAGACGCGGCCCGGAAGGGCACGGGAACTCATGTGGGCGCTGCAGCGGCCGAGGGCACCAGCGGCCTGGGGTTGTCCATCGTGGAATCCATCGTGGAGGCCCACGGCGGAAGGGTAACGGTGACATCACAACCGGGGCGCACAGAGTTTGCCTTGCAGCTCCCTTCAAGGTGGCCCCAGCAGCAAGGCGACGCGCCGCGGTCGTGATCCCTGTTACCAAAATGTGACTTATCCGCTCCATTCCTGTACCGTCGATTGGGTGCAGTTCGTGTTCGAGCCGCATATCCGGATGACGCCAAGCTCTGCCACTTCCCGGATTTCCCTTGAACAAAGGCAGAGGCGGGGGACCCACCGTCCCGGGCACTGATTGCCCTTGGGGTTAAGCCAGCACGTGATCTTTCCGTGTGGCCGGATGCCCTCATCCGAACCCGACAGCTAACTCCGCAGGTGTGAGAGGCGATCCATCATGATCAAAATCCTGGTAAAACCACGTCCGAAAAACGCGCCGGCACCGCAGGCCGGGCCAGAAGCCGGCAAAATTCCTTCCTTCGGCAAGCGCGCGGCCGTGGTGGCCGCATCCTGCGCACTCCTCGTCGGAGTGGGAGCTGCGGGACAGGCTACAGAAACCAGCATCCGCGTAGCGGCCACCGAGACGCAGGCCGCCCAGGCGCAGTCGAACCTCAGCATCGAGAAGAGCGAGATTACCGCAAATCCCGCGCCTGAGCCCGCCGCTCCGGAGATAGCTGTAGCCCCGCAGGCGGCCGAGCCCGCCCCTGCGCCGGCACCCGAACCTGCACCGGCACCCGCTCCTGAGCCTGCTCCGGCACCTGCTCCCGCTCCCGAACCTGCTCCGGCTCCCGAACCTGCTCCGGCCCCAGCGCCCGAGCCTGCGCCCGTCGTCGCGGTCAACGATCCCGCCGGCGCCCAGGCTTACGCCGCCGGCCAGCTGGCGAACTACGGCTGGGCTCCTGACCAGATGCAGTGCCTGAAGACCCTGTGGACCAAGGAGTCAGACTGGACCACCACGGCCACCAACCCGAGCAGCGGCGCCTACGGCATCGTCCAGTCCCTGCCGGCTGAGAAGATGGCCAGCGCCGGTGCGGACTACCTCACCAACTACCGCACGCAGATCAACTGGGGCCTGAATTACATCCAGGAGCGTTACCAGTCCCCGTGCGGTGCGCTGAACTTCCACCTGTCGAATAACTGGTACTAAGCAGTCCTGGCACACCCGGCACTGCAACACGCGGGCGGCGTGCTAAACTGCCGCGCACGTCTGGGTCCCGCGCTATCTGGGTCCCACACCTTTTGAAGGACCGGGCCGCCCGGCATACTGTGGTCCATAAAGTTCACCACCACCATCCAGGGGAGCGGCAATACAACCGGCATCGGGAGCCGGCAATCGGCCGCCTGTGGTGGTCAGCATCAACGGCAAAAGCTATCGCAGCAGCATCGCAGTGATGGGCGGGCAAAACCTGCTATCGGGACCCTGAGCTACAGCGCCCAGCGGCCGTACGTGGAGCCGCTGAGCGAAGCCAAAACTCCCGAAACCCGGTCGCGGCGGATTGCCAAAGTGGTGGAGGAGCTCAAAGCCGGAAAGAAATGACCGTCCGGCCCTCCTCGTCCTTGTCCACGTGGGCTGCGACGGCACTGTAATCAGGAATGTGCAGGACCCCCGCCGGAAGCGGCCCGGTGTTCGGCCCCACGGCTACGGTTGGGATACCGGCGGCCACGCCGGCCGCAATGCCGGCGGGAGCGTCTTCAAACACCACGGCGTCGGAGGGATCCACGCCAAGACCGGCAGCGGCCTTCAGGTATCCCTCGGGATCCGGTTTGCCCAGGGTCACCAGCTCGGCCGTCACGACGGTGGCCGGCATGGCAAGCCCCGCTGCAGCCATCCGGATGTCAGCAAGGACCCGGTCAGCCGATGTCACCAGCGCGACGGCGTCCGCCGGCAAGGCGGCCAGCAACCGGGCGGCTCCGGGCAGCGGCAGGATGCCCTCGGTCCGGACCCGTTCCATGGCGCCGAGTTCCGCTGTCAGCGCCAGCACGTCCGCCCCCGGCGGCGCGAAACGCCTGACGGTATCGCCGGCTTGGACGCCGTGCGACGTCCGGAGTATTTCCTCGATGTCCAGCCCGTAGCGCGCCGCGAATTCACCCCACACCTGTTCCACCACTGCCGTGGAGTCCACCAGGGTGCCGTCCATGTCGAAGAGGACGGCACGGCAGGTGAGGGTCCGGACAGCAGCCGGCGTGGAGGCGTTCACGGTCCCCATTGTGCCTTAGGCGCTGCGTCTGGGGGATCACCGCTGCGCCTCCCGGATCCTGTTGCCGCTTACGGCATGTCAGGCGCCGCGGCCGGGGATGTACTGGACCGCCCACTTGTTGCCGTCGGGATCGGCGAAGTACACAAAGTGGCCCCAGTCCTGCACATCCACTTCGCTGACGTCCACTCCGTTGCTCTTGAGCTGCTGGTGCGCGGCACTAATGTCGCTGACCACCAGCTGAAGGTTGGAGCCGGTACCGGGAGGCGCCTCCGTAAGCCCGTCGCCAATACAGATTGAGCAGGCAGAGCCGGGAGGCGTCAGCTGGACAAAGCGGATGGAGTCCGTGGGCCGCTCATCAAAGTCGGCATCAAAGCCCACCTTGTTGACGTAGAAGTCCTTGGCGCGGTCCACGTCGGACACAGGGACGTACACAAGTTCGAGTTTCCAGTCCATCCGCACAGGCTAACGGCGGGAGGCGGAATGAAAAAGGCTTGAGGACTACCCTGCGATGCCGTAAAGGCGATCGCCCGCGTCCCCCAGCCCTGGAACGATGTATGACTTCTCGTTGAGCTTTTCGTCGATGGAGGCCAGGACTATGGTCACGTTGGCATCGGAGAGTTCCTCCTCCAGCTTGGCCAAACCTTCCGGTGCCGCCAGGAGGCAGATGCAGGTCACGTCTGAAGCGCCGCGCTTGAAGAGGAACTTGATGGCCTCGCGCAAGGTTCCGCCGGTGGCCAGCATGGGGTCCAGGACGAAGATCTGCCGGTCCGTGAGGTTCTCGGGGAGGCGCTCGGCATAGGTGATGATGTCCAGGGTTTCCTCGTCCCGGGCCATTCCCAGGAATCCGACTTCAGCGGTGGGAACGAGTTTGGTCATGCCGTCGAGCATGCCCAAACCGGCGCGGAGGATGGGGACCACCAGCGGGGTTGGCTTGGTGAACGCCGTACCCACGGTGGTGCTGACGGGCGTTTCGATGGTGACTGGTTCGGTGCGGACCTCGCGGGTGGCCTCGTAGGCAAGGAGTGTCACCAGCTCCTCCGTCAGCTGCCGGAAGACCGGGGACGGGGTGTTCTTGTCCCGCAGGACTGTGAGCTTATGGGCGACCAGCGGGTGGTCCACAACGAGAGTGCGCATGGGTCAAAACTATCATCCGGTCGTTCGGCCTTCTCCTGCCGTTAGCCTCCTGCACCCGTCCGTGAGGAACCGCCATCGCTTCCGCGGAACGTACCGCCGTCGGACGTTCCCGAGGTGCCGCCGTCGGACGTTTCCGAGGTGCCGCCGTCGTTCCTTTCGGAGGTGGCGCCGGTCCCCCGTGAGGAGCCGCCGCCGCTCTTTCCGGAGGTGCCCGCGCTGCTTGTGAGCGGGTCCTCGCGGAGGACCGGGTGCTCGAACGTGGGCGCCGGGCCGGCATGTTCCCGCTTCCGGATCAGGTGGAACAGCCGGTGGGCCAGGATCACCATGCACACCCACGCCAGCCCCAGGAACCATCCCGCCATCACGTCCGTCATCCAGTGATGCCCCAGGAATACCCTGCTCAACCCCATGGCGATGATGAAAATTGCCCCGGCGGTTATGGCCGTGATTCTTGCCCAGAGCATCTGGAACTGGAGGCACATGATGTACACCAGGACGCCGATCACTACCGTTGTATTGAGGGTGTGGCCGCTGGGGAAGGACGGCGTGGTCTCGAAGGGCGGTACTGCTTCGGAGTGGTCCGGGCGGGTCCTGCCCACCAGGCGCTTGCCCAGCGTGGTGGCCGTGGTGGAAACAAGGGCTGCGCCGCCCACCAGGACGATGGGGCGCCAGGTCCGGCTCAGGAGGGTGAGCCAGGCAGTGAGGATGCTTGCGAGGATTGGCATACCGATCCCGCCGCCCACGTTCGTGAAGGCGGTGGCGAAGGCCTCTACTTCGGGGTTACGCAGCGATTGGGAATATTCCAGCGCAGGAATATCGAGGCTTGCCAGCCCTTCCTCGTCCACCACGTCCGAGTACACCTCGGCTCCCAGCAGGGCCATGGTGAGCACCAGTACGCCACCAATAATCATGGTCAGCCACAGGGCGGCATAAGGCTTGATCCACTTGTCCACGCGGTCTCGGACGGTGCTCATTGTGCCTCCCGGCGGATCTGCGTCACGGGCTCTGGGTACCTTCGAAACTATCATTGAGCCATGGTCTCCGCAGATAGCAAATACGATGCCTGGATGGGCCTCGCCCTCGCGGAGGCCCGCCGTGCCCTTGCCACGGCGGACGTGCCGATCGGCGCCGTGGTGATAGGGCCCGACGGCGCCGTGCTGGGTTCCGGCCGGAACCAGCGGGAGGAGCTGGGCGACCCCACTGCGCACGCCGAAGTGGTAGCCATCCGGGAGGCGGCGGCGCGCTTGCGGGACCTGCGATTGGCCGACGGCGGGAGCGGAGACGGTTGGCGGCTGGCTGACTGCACGCTGGTGGTGACCCTCGAGCCCTGCGCAATGTGCGCCGGTGCGATCGTTCTGGCTCGAATTCCCCGCGTGGTTTTCGGAGCCTGGGACGAGAAGGCCGGCGCGGCGGGATCCGTATTCGACGTGCTCCGCGAGCGCCGGCTAAATCACTGGGTTGAGGTCTACGCGGGGGTGCGCGAAGCCGAATGCGGCGGGCTGCTGCGTGACTTTTTTGTGGGGCACCGTACCCGGCTGTAGGTGCTTGTGCGAACTCCGATCTGCGTGGAAACTTTAGCCGCCCAGGACGTCGAGTACCTGCGCCGCTGTCTGTTCCCACCCCGGCAAGCGGTTCCTCGTTTCAAGCGCGGCTGCCCGCCAGCCGTCCCTGGTTGCGCCGTCCTGCAGCCAGCGCCGCAGGACTTCGGCCAGCAGGGCAGGGTTTTCAGGGTCAGCATCGGACGGTAAAGTTACGGCAGTTCCGGGAAGGTAAGCGCCCGCCCGCTTTCCAGACTCCACTCCAGGCGCGGCGAAACTCAGCGCCTCCACGGCGCCTGTTCCCTGGCGGACAACCACGGAAATGCCGTGGGCGAGCGACTCCGTGACTACCATGCCGAAAGCCTCAGCCTGGGACACCAGGACGCTCAGGTCTGCGCGGTTCCATTCGTCCTCGAGCGCCCGGCCTTTCAGCTCACCCGTTAGCCGCACCCGGTTATCCAGCCCGTGGGCGGCGACCGCGGCCCGTACGATGGCTGCATATTCCGGGTCGGCCTGGTCCGATCCCACCAGTGATGCTGTCCACTCGAATTCCTGGATCCGTGCCAGCGCTTCTACGGCCAGCAACTGGTCCTTGTTCGGGAGGAGCGCGGCTACGGTAATGATGTGCGGCGGTATGGATCCTTGGGCCACGGGTGCGGGTTCCGTGCCGGGCAGGGCCACGCGCAGCCCGGAAAGGCCGTGGCGGGCTTCGAGGGTGGTGGACGCCCAACTGCTGGTACAGATGACTCCGGATGCCGCGCGCAGGGCCCGTCTCTCCAGTTCGTGGCGCGATGGGGCCGGCATGTGCACCAGCACCCAGGTCTCCTGCCGGGCCTTGGCTGCGAACTCCATTTCGTCCGGCGCACCCATAGCGATCAGCCCGTCCACTATGGTGACGACGGAGCCGTGTTGCCCCTCCGGCTCCCACGCGCCCAGCAAGCTGCCCAGCCGCCGTCGTTCTTTTGCAGTGGACTCCGGCCAGGAGCCCTCAACTGCCAGCACATCCACGTCCACGCCCAGGGCCCGCAGAGCCTGTACCAGGCGCGCGTTGTAAACGTTGCCGCCGGAGTTGTGCCGGATGTTGGCAGGAACGAGGAGCCGGATGGGGCGCATGGTCAGGCGGCGGAGAGATCCAGCGAGTACGTGGCCCAGGCGTCCGGATTTTCGCGCAGGGTGACGTCGATGCCCGCAAGTTCGCGGCCGTCGTCGGTGTCCTTGATCTTGCCGGCAATCGACTGGGCGACGTACTCCGCAAGCGCCTCGGTGGTGCTGAGCTTTCCCTGGAAGTCAGGGTGCTCGTCCAGGTTGCGGTAGTTCAAGCCCGCCAGCACCTCCTCCATAATGGTGCCGGCGGCGCCGATGTCCAGCACGATGGCGTCGTCGTTGAGCGTCCGACGGCGGAAGGCCACCTCCGCGACGAAGGTGGCCCCGTGCAGGGCCTGGGCGGGGCCGAAAGCCTCCCGCGGAAGGCTGTGGGCGATCATGAAGTGGCGTCGGACGGTCAGGCTGAACATTGGGCTACCTCTGCTCTTCGCGGTTGGGTTCCTGGGCGTGCTGATCTTCGGGGTACTGGTTTTGCCGGCCTTCGGCTTGGAGGTTTTCGGCTTGCGGGTATTCGATGACGTGGCACAGAGCGTCCAGCGTGCCGTCAGCGAGCCCCTGAACAATATCGGGCAGTTCGGTGAACGGCGACGAACCTGTCACAAACGCGTCGAACACCGGATCGGTCAGCAGGGATACGGCGAGGTCCAGGCGGTCAGCGTTGGTCCTGCGGTGGCGCCGGGCACGTGCCACCACTCCTACCTGGCTGGCGCGGATTGAGAGCCGGCGGGCGTGGAAGTCCTCGCCCAGCGGCAGTGTGACTTCCCGGTTGGCATACCAGGACATTTCGATCACATCGCCTTCATCGCCGGCGAGCTGGAGGCTGCGCTCGAGGCCTTCCTGGGATGCCGAGCAGTGGAACACGATGTCGCAGTCTTCCAGGGCGTCATCCGGGTGGGTGAATTCGACGCCAAGGACGTCCGCCAGTTCCTTCCGCCCCGGGTCCACGTCTACGAGCTGAAGCCGCTGCAGTGGGAAGGTTCTCAGCAGGGTGGCAACCATGCCGCCCACCAGGCCGGCACCCACCACGGCTACTCTGTCTCCCAGCCGCGGGCCGGCCTCCCACAGGGCATTCACTGCCGTTTCCACCGTTCCGGTGAGGACAGCACGTTGCGAGGGGACGCCGTCGGGAATTTTGGTAAGTGCATCAAGGGGCAGCACGTATCGGTCCTGGTGCGGATTCAGGCAGAACACCCGCTGGCCTATCCACTCTGCCGGCCCCTTCTCCACAACTCCCACCGACAAGTAGCCGAACTTTACTGGCCCCGGGAACTGGCCCTCCTGATGCGGGGCCCGCATCTCCTTGGCAACGCGTGGCGGGACGAGGCCGTGGTGGACCACTATCTCGGTGCCCTTGCTGATGCCGGAGTAGAGGGCGCGGACCAGTGCTTCGCCGGGACCCGGCGCCGCCAGCTCCTCCGACCGGAGCTCGCCGTGCTCCCGGGTTGTGGTCCAGTATGCCGTTGCATTGATGGGCTCGCGTGAATTAGTCATCTTGCTGATGAATCTAGCTGCCCGCGTGCGCCGGGGAAAGTTTGACGGCCTCATCCCGCGTTGCTGCGCTTAGCCCCGAGGCTCGCCCGACTAAAAGCTGCTAGGGCAGTGCCCGCTCCCAGTCTCTGAACGGGTCTTGGGGCAAAACGATCGGCGCGGCATAGAAGTCTTCCCAAAGAGAGTCTTCAGCCGGAAGATCGTCCGGGTCCAGGAAGTTGTCACCCGGAGGTTCCTGCAGTGGGGGCTCCAGAGATAGCGCGTCTTCAGCAGGGCAGCCATGAGTGCTGGGCATGGCCGCGTCGCCAATGCTCCCGGGCCAGTGTGGTGGTTCCCAGTCCTGGTGTTCGCTTTTGTAGTGCCTCCCCGTGGGTGAGGTCCAGCCGGGTGGTTCGGTTGTGGTGGCCGGGGTGGGTTGCCAGCCGCTGGTGTGTCGGAGTTTGTGGTGTTTGGGGCAGGGCTGGCCGAGGTTGGATATGCCTGTGGTGCCGCCTTTATGCCAAGCGAGGAGGTGGTCTGCTTCGTTGTCCAGGGAGGTGTTGCTGCAACCGGGGAACGGGCATTTTCCGTCCCGCAGCCGCAGCCAGTTCCGCATGGCCTTGGTCAGCCGGTAGCTCGTGCGGCCGATCTCCAGCGGTGCCCCGTCCCGCGGATCCACCAGCACCCGGTAAAACGAGTCGGCCCCGTCAGCGACCAGATGACGAGCCATCGAGGCGGGAATCGGGCCGAACCCGTCCAGCACCGCCGGCTCATCAGTCAGGCCCAGCAGCGAGAACACCGGCACGGTGACCAGCACCTGAGCCCGGATCGAAGATCCCTGCCCCGAACCGGTTCCCTCCCCGCTGGCGTCAGTCGCACTGCGGGCAATGTTGGCCCCGCCGTTGCTGGAACTGTTTCCGGCGCCGTTGCTGGAACTGTTTCCGGCGCTGATGCCGGGCCCGGTGTTGAGGAGCCCTGAGGCGAAGTTGTCGGCCCGGAGCTGGGTCAGGGTCCGGGGTTCGTCCGGTCCCTGCATTTCCCGGGAGATGGCGGTGAGCCGGTCCCAGATCGCCGACGCCTGGTCCGCGGGCAGGCACGCGGCGACCCAGCCCGTCCCGTCATTGTCCGGCCAGAATTCGACCCGCCGGTCCGCCACACTC
>JBKJVX010000097.1:0-11865 GCA_046717065.1 Arthrobacter sp.
TGGTGCAGACAGTCTCCGGCCAGCCTTTCGGGGAGTACCTGGAGCAGCACGTCTTCGGACCGCTGGAGATGACGCACACGCATCCCACGCAGGCTGCCGCCCGCGCGGACAAGGCGGCCGCCGGCTACTCGCTGTGGTTCGGCTCGTTCTGGCGCCAGACCGACGTGCCCGCACCCACCACCGGCATGCCGTCGTCCACGCTGTACGCCTCGGCCGAGGACCTCGGCCACCAGCTGATCGCACTGCTCGACGGCGGACGGTACGGCGATGCCCGCATCCTCCGGCCCGGGAGCGTGGCGGCGATGTTCGAGCCTCTCGTGCAGGTGGACGGGTCCAAGGGGTACGCCATGGGGTGGTTCACCCGGCCGCTCGTGGAGTCCGCCGATCCCGCAGCGCCGCCAGTCCCGGAGGCGGACCTGCCGCTGCTGCTGGAGCATCAGGGCGAATGGGGCAACAGCCACACCTACCTGGCTTTGGTTCCGGAGTCCGGCCTTGGTATCGCCCTGGTCATCAACGGCAACGACACCGCCGCCCCGTCCCGGCTCAAGGCCATCGACACGAACATCCTGCGGATCCTCCACGGACAGTCCCCGGCACCCGCCGTCGTGTATGAGGACTGGCTGCAGCAGTTCAGCTGGGCGGTTTCGCTGGCTTTGCTGCTGGCGGAACTGACCAGCCTGTGGCTGGCGCTTTCGATCCTGCTCCACGGCGGGTTCGGTGCCGGCAAACGCTGGACTCCCCTGGTGTGGGCCGGTGGCACTTTGGCGCTCGACGCGTTTGCCCTGTGGCTGTGCCTCGTCTACGCACCCGCCCGGTTCGACACCGATCTCCTGGTGATCATCCGTCAGTTTCCCGACGTCGGCGTCTCACTCGTGCCCGTGCTTGGGCTGGCTATCGTGTGGTCCATCCCGCGGACGGTATGGCTGCTCGTCACCATGCGGTCAACGCCGTGACCACCGTCAGCGAGCGCGCGGCCTACTCCCCCATGCCGGGATGCACCGGGACGACATCAATCGTGTTGCCGGAATTCGTTCGGCCCGCAGTCGTCCTGGAGTAGCCTCGGGCATCGAGGCCGTTCTTGGCACGGAATTCCGCGAGGGCTGCATCGTAGGCGTTGTTGAGGGTTTGCCCTGAGAACTCACCCGTGCTGCCGTCGGTGAAAGTGATCCTGATGCGGACGCTGGCCGGGTAGTGCCGGTTCATCCGGATAAAGCCTTCTGCGTCCTGCTGGAGGGTAATCAAGGAGATCTGCTTTCGTTAGGGGCCAAAGTCCAAGTGTGGCGCAGATTGCGCGGCACAGATACCAGCTCCGCCGCTTCGAAACACGCCGCCCTGCGCGTCTTCACTTAGTTCACCGGGTAAACTTGGTGGAGGAATTGTTCGGCCAGCAGCGCCAGGTTCCGCTCCCCTCCCCCTTGAATGGAACATCCCTCATGTCCTCCGCGATTTCCGCGCCGGCTCCCCAGCGTTTCCCGCTGGCCGCCATGATGGTCCTGGCCACCATCGCCTTCACCGCCATTACCACCGAGCTGCTGCCGTCCGGCCTGCTCCCGCAGATCAGCACCGGCCTGAACGTGTCCGAGCCGGTGGCGGGCTATCTTGCCGCCGCTTACGCTGCAGTCATCGTGGTCACCGTGGTGCCCGCGGCCCGGCTGCTGGCCAATGTACCGAAGCGGCCTTTGCTGGTGGCCCTTGTGCTCACGTTCGCGCTCAGCAACGCATTGGTAGGCCTCGCGCCCGATTTCACGTTCGCGATGGTGGCACGGCTGGTGGGCGGCCTGGCGCACGGACTGCTCTGGACCACGATGGCTCCCTACGTGGCCCGCGTGGTCCCGGCCGACAAGGTGGGCAAGGCCCTTGCCATCGTCTTCAGCGGCAACAGCCTGGGCCTTGCTATTGGCGCCCCGATCGGGACGGCTTTGGGCACGGTCCTCGGCTGGCGTGCCGCTTTCCTTGCCCTCGCCGGGTTCGGCGTGCTCCTCGCGGTTCTGGGCTTTTTGTTCCTCCCGTCCGTGCGGCGCAGCGCCGGCGAGGTCCGCCCGTCGATGCGCGCAGCCATCGCCCAGCCTGGCGTGAAGCCCGTAGCCATCGCCTGGCCGCTGCTGGTGCTGGCACACTTCGCGCTTTTCACCTACATCGCCCCGTACATCCGCGAGGCCGGCCTGCCCGACTACGCCATCAGCCTCTCCCTCACGGTCCTCGGCGTCTCCGGCCTGCTTGGCATCTGGATCGCTGGGCTCACCGTGGACTCGCACCCCCGCCGTTCGCTTCTGATTACGACGGCGGCAATCGCCGCTTCGATGCTCGCGATGCCGTTCGTGGGCGGGAACCTGCCCATCGCCCTGGCTTTGATGACCGTGTGGGGCGCGGGGCTGGGAGCCATCGGCATCTACAACCAGTCAGCCATCCTCCGGGCCGGCCGGGAGAACAAGGACGCCGCGAACGGGCTTACGGTCCTCACGATTCAGCTGGGCATCACCATCGGCGCCCTCTACGGCTCCGCTGCGCTGGTAGTAGCTGGCCCCCTCCTGGTCCCGGCCGCCGCTGCCCTGCCGGTGATCGCGGCGCTGGTCATCACATACGCCGGCCGGAAGGCGGCCTACCCCCCGGGCCCGCGCGAGTCCACCTGGAAGCGGCCCAGGCCCGTTGGCGAGCGCGAGAGCAGCCACTAATCGGCGATCCGCTTCGTTTTCAGGTAGCCGCTTTCAGCACGCCTGGCTGAGCGCGTTCAAGGCCACTTCTGACATCTTCAGCGATTCCGGATCCTCAAAACCAACCAGGTCCGGCTTCGGCGCCCGCGCCACGGCCATGGCAATCTGCCGCGACCCGTCGGCGCTGATCAGCGCCAGCGCAGCGTATCCCCGGATCACTCCCATGTGGCCGAAGTAGTCGTTGTTGGAGCAGGAGTCATAGCGGCGGACAACACCGAGACCGAATTGCTGGTACTTGGGATGGTGCATTTCCGCCACGCTCTCGGGAGCCAGCAGTGTCCCCTTCTGCAGCGCGGCTAAAAACGTGTTGAGCTCGGGCACAGTTGAGATCATCCCGGTGTCCGGGGAACCGCTGTGGAATGGAGCGAAGGCGTTGTCCACCAGCTCACCGCTTTCCGTCTTCGTGTACCCGTGAATCAGGTTCTGCGGACCAGGCTCGTTACCCGTCATGTGGGTGCCCTGAAGCCCCAACGGCTTAACCGTGTCCGTGCGGATGACCGCCCCGATGTCCTGGCCGCGCAGCTTCTCGACGAGCAGGGCCAAGGCCGAGTAGTTGGTGCTTGAGTAGCTGAAAAGGCTGCCCGATCCCCCGGTCCACGAATCGGCCGCGGCGACGGCCAGACGTTCCTCGTGGCTGCGCTTGTTATCCCCAGGATCACCAACCTTGAGGAGGCTTTCCCAGTAGTGCGGCATGCCGGACCGGTGGCTGAGCAGGCTGCGGATAGTGATGGGTCCGGGCGGCTTGATAATGCTCTCGAAGTCCGGAAGGTGCTGCTGAATAGGATCATGCAGCTGGATTTTCCCTTCTTCCACCAGCTTCATGACGGACACTGCCACCATGGTCATGGTGATGTCGCCTACGTGCGTTTGATCGGTCAGCTGGACGGTCTCATTGGTTTCCAGGTTCCGGACTCCCTCCGCCGAGGACCACTCACCCAGCCGGGACTTTACCTGTATGACGACGGCGGTAGCTCCCCCGGCGCGGATGTCCTTGCTGTACTTCTTGAGCACGGCTGCGAAGGCCGGCGCAGTTGCTGTGGCAGAGGCGGTGGCGGTGGCACTGGCGGTGGCACTGGCGGACGCCGATGCCGGCGTCGACGTTTGTTGGTCCCGCGCGGTGGGAGCGCTGGTGCAGCCTCCAACTCCGACCAATACGAGGGCTGCGGCGGCTGCGACCGCACCGTGGAGCGGGGTGAAACGTCCTGCCTGCATCTCAAATCCCTTCGAGACGCCGTACCACAGCTGGACCCCTGGGAGACCGCCAGTTGCACCGACACCTCCGATGTTCCTCAGCGCGGGAAAGGGTGTCAAGGCCGCCCTGCAGCCCGCAATGTTAACGCCCGGAACACCGCTGTTAACCAGCCCTCCAACTCCCAGCATTAAAGCAGCAACCTGCCCTCCCTAGCGTGGACGGGTCGCCGGCCACCAGCCGGCCCCGTCGTCATCACTGGAGGAAACCACCCATGCGCACAGTCCTGACTGCCGCGGCAGCCGCCGCCCTGATCGCCGCCATGGCGAGCCCCGCCGTCGCCGCCCCGGAGACGCAAGCCGGCACCCCGTCGTCGAACGCTGCCGGAACCGCCACGTCCGCCCTCAAGGTGAACGAGCGCAACGGCTCATTCGACCTGCAGAGCCACCGCGGCGGCCGCGGTGAATGGACCGAGGAATCGCTGGCCGCGTTCACGAACTCGCTGGCGCTGGGCGTGACCACCCTGGAGCTGGACACGCACCTGACCGGGGACGGCAAGGTGATCGTCTGGCACGACGACACCATCCAGGCCGCCAAGTGCCAGGACACCGCACCCGTGACCGCAGGTGACCCCGAGTTCCCGTACGTCGGCGACCGTGTGGCCGAGCTGTCCCTGGCACAGGTCAAGACCCTGGACTGCGGCTTCACCCAGCTGAAGGGGTACCCGGAGCAGGACGTAATCGAGGGCAACCGGATCGCCGAACTCAAGGACGTCTACCAGCTGGTCCGCGACACCAATGCCGCCAAGGTCCGCTTCAACGTGGAGACCAAGGTGGAGAGCAGCCAGATCGGCGGTGCCGGCATGGAGTCCCTCACCCGCGCCGTGGTCGCCGAGATCCAGGCCTCCGGCATGGCGGACCGGACCACCCTGCAGTCCTTCGACTGGTCCTCGCTGAACCTCACCAAGGAGATCGCGCCCGAGCTGCCGCTGGTGGCGCTCTCCAGCGGCGACGCCTGGATGGGCGTGGGCCAGCCCGGTGCCAGCCGCAACCTGGGCGGCATCGACATCGACGACTACGACGGTTCCCTTCCCAAGGCGGCGGCTGCCCAGGGGTACGACGTCGTCTCCCCCACGTTCCGCTCCGTCACCCCCAAAATGATCGCCGAAGCCCACGAACTGGGCCTGCCCGTCATCCCGTGGACCGTGAATACCACCGCCGACATGGTCCACCTGATGGACCTGGGCGTGGACGGCATCATCACCGACTACCCCACCCGCCTGCGCACCCTCATGGAGGAGCGGGGTATGAAGCTGCCGAAGGCTTATGAGCTGAAGGGCTAATCCCTTCGGTTCCTCCTGATGGCCCGGCGGCAGCTCCGAGCTGCTGCCGGGCCTTCCTGATTATCAGTCGGTCTTGACCGCCGTGAACACTCCGCTGGCTTTGCCCGCGCCGATGATTCCGGGTGGCCGATAACGCCTAAGACGCCGGTGTTGCTGGCCTCCGCCAGCAAGTCCCTCACCGCCATCGCCGTGATGCAGCAGGCGAGGCCGGGCGGTGGAGCTGGACGAGCCCGTTCAGACATCTTGCCGTGATTCACCTTGAACGACAGCCGCTCATCACCCATCACGGTCCGCGGTGGTTCGGCTCGTTCTGGCTCAAGACGGACGTGCCAGCACCAGCCTCAGGCGACGCCCGGATCCTCCGGACACGCCCCGGTGCCGTCTGTGATTCAGGAGGACTGGCTGCAGCGCTACAGCTGGGCGGTGTCGATGGCACTGTTGTTGGCGGAGCTGCTGAGCCTTTGGGTGGCGCTTATATTGCTGCTCCGGAGACAGGCGCCCGCAGAAGGTGCGGCGGGCTCCTTTGGCGTGGGCCGCCGTCGCCCTCGCTCTCGACGGATTCGCCCTGTGGCTGTGCGTGATCTACGCACCCGCCCGGTTCGACACCCACCAGTTCGTGATCGTCCGCCAGTTTCCCGACGTCGGCATCTCGTTGGTGCCGGTGCTCGCCCTCGCCATCATCTGGCCACTCCCGCGGACGGTCTGGGTGCTCGCTAAGTTTCGCACAGGCCGGAATTAAGCTGCCCGAGGGGCATTGTGGACCGGCTGCGGATTTCGCGGATCCGGGTAACGCCGGCGGACGGGCAGGAACCACCGTTGACCGGCACATGTATCGGGAGTCTAATCGGAAGACCATGGCGCTGCTTGCGCTGAATTACTCGCCCTGGGTGGTGGATCATGGCCGATGGAATAAACGATCGGGAGGGCCGGCTGGAAGTTGCCGGCGGAAGTGTCTGGTATCGCGTTGTTGGAGAACGTCAGGCCACACCCCTCGTCATCGTCCACGGTGGTCCCGGCGGCACCCATGACTATCTCGAACCGCTGGAGGCCTTAGCCGATGAGCGGCCGGTGGTCTTCTATGACCAGCTCGGTGCGGGAAAATCCGATGCGCCCGACGATATCGGTCTGTGGACCAACGACCGCATGGTCGACGAGCTGGGCAGGATCGTTAACGCCCTCGCCTTGGGCCGGGTCCATCTGCTGGGCCAATCATGGGGATCCATTATCGTAGCCGAGTACGCCCTCCGGACGCCGGGAAGGGTCGCGGGCCTGATACTGGCGAATCCGTGCCTGAGCCTGCCCCGCTACGCCGCCGGTACAGCGGCGCTGCGCGCTGCGTTACCGGCGGGTGTCCGCGAAGCGCTGGACCGGCACGAGGCGGCAGGGACCACGGACTCCGATGAATACCAGGAGGCCGAGATGGAGTTCTTCCGTCGGCATGCCTGTCGGCTGGACCCGTGGCCGGAGGCCTTGATGCGGACTTTCAGCCAAGTGAACCAGACTATCTATGAACGGATGCAGGGGCCCAGCGAGTTTCGGATTACGGGCATCCACAAGGACTACGACGTTACCGATCGTTTGGGGGAACTAACGGTTCCCACCTTGTTCCTTGTGGGGCGTTACGACATGGCACGGCCGGAGGACACGGCCTGGTACCACAGCCTGGTGCCCGGCTCGGAGCTGGTCATCTTCGAGAAGAGCAGCCACATGCCCCACCTTGAGGAGCCGAGCCTGTTTTTCCCGGTGCTGCGCGATTTCCTGCAGCGGGCGGAACAAGAACCCACGGAAACCCCTCAAGGGTCGAACAAGGCTGAGAGCTGACCGGCCTCCGGTTACGCCACGAGCTTTGCCACCAGCTCGCCCCGGCTTCCCACGCCCACCTTCCCGAAAAGCGACTTCAGGTGGTCGTGCACGGTGTGCGGGGAGATGAACAGCTGCCGGCCGATCTCCGCCGTCGAATTACCGGACAGCACCTCCAGGCAGACCTCCCGCTCGCGGGCCGTGACCCCGTAGGCCGTGAGCAATAACGTGGCGAGGTCGTGCGTGGTGGCCGGTTCCACTGTGACCACCATCTGCTCCGGGTCGTCACCCATGATCAGGCGGCTGGCCTGCAGCAGCACCCAGTTGTTCCCGGCGTCGCGCATCCTGGCCCGCGCGGTTCCCGACGCCGCCGCGTGTGCCTGCGCCACTACCGAATACAGCGTCATGGTGAACCTGCCGGGCGCCGCCTCCTCCACCTCGGCAAGCCAGGCCGCGGCAGCGGACGTGGCCGCGCGCAGCTCGCCGTGCAGCCCGGCCAGGATAATTACGGGCCCGACGGCGGCCGGTCCCCTGTGCTGCGCCAACCGGACGGCGATTCTGGTGGCCGCTGCCAGGGTGGCCGTCACGGCGTCCAGGAACTCCACCTCCCGGTCCGTGAAGTCGTGGCCTGCATCCCGGAAGATGCTGCCCACTCCCCAACACGCATCGTCTATCCGGAAGGCTGCGCGCAGCTCGTGTTCCAGCCCCTGCGGCTTCAGCAGATCGTTGATGCGGACGCTGCGGACCACGTCCCGGTGCGGTGCGTCCGAGATTCTCGCAATGGGACGCGGGCGCCGCAGCAGCTCAGCGAACGTGTTCGGTTCCTGGCCCGCATATTCGGATTCCGCGAAGCGGAGACTGTACTCCTCATACTCGTCCTTCTTCACCGCCCACGGCCGGTAGTTGGTAACGGACGTCATCACCAGGGAGTCGGGATCGACGCCGGCCCAGCAGCCCTGTTCGAACGGCACCTCGTGCTGCACGACGGCGAGCGCCGACGGATAAAGGTCAGCCAGGCTCATTCCACTGGCGGCAAAGGCGGCAATTTCCCGGCGGGTACGCTCGGCGCGCTCCTCCCACATAGCTCCAGTATCTGTCCGAGGCGTGGCGCCGCAATCCCCCAAAATGGGGATTCTTCAAGCACCCCGGAACACCGTTGCCGGGGGATGGGGCGGGGCGCACCGCCGTCGTACTCTTCCTTCATGAACGCCGTATCCCAAATTTCCGCGGTACTTGCCGCCGTGATCTACATCGCGGTGTTCCCGCTGGAAAGTTTCCTGATGCACCGGCCGGGGGCGCAGAAGTTCCTGAGCACCCCGCCGCAGAACGTTCCGGCTGTGATGATGTGGGCCATCCCCACCGGGTTCCGCAACCTGGCGATCGGCCTGGGAGTCCTTGCCGGGGTGGTCGCAGTGAACATGGGCTACCTGGTGGTGGGCTACACCCTGGTGATCTACTGCTGCGCGAACATGGTGCTTACCGCCCCTGCAATGTTCCTGGCGGACATGCAGGGCCACTACCCCAAGAAAGGCGACAGCATCCCGGGAACCCTGGGCGCCACCATCCCGGCCCTGATTGCGCTGATCGCTTTGCCGTTCTAAACGGGGTAGCCCGCCTCGTTGACAGTGATCAGGGGCGGATGTGCAATTAAATTGGCTCCAGCAAGCAGCCGAAGCCAATCCACGAAGCGGCCTCCGCTTCCGTGAGGCCGCCCAAAAATTGGAGGTCCACAATGGGACAGGCACGCGAAGTCATGGATCGCCTCACCACCGCCATGAATGAAAAAGACAAGGACACGCTGGCACGTTGCTACGCCGCAGACGCCGTTGCCTACACCCCTGACGAAGGGGAACTGAACGGCCGGGACGCCATCACCGGCTACCTCTTCCACTTCTGGGAAGCCCTGCCCGACGTGCACTACGAGTACGCGGAAAGGCACGAAACCGGGAACGTGGCGATTGACGAGGGGTTTGTGGTCGGTACGAACACCGGGCCACTGCGCATGCCCTCCGGCGAAACCCATCAGCCCACCGGCAAGCAGGTCAGGATCAGGAGCTGCGACATCGCCAGGGTCGAGGGTGGGGAGATCACCTCCCACCACTTCTACTTCGATCAAGTGGAGTTTTTGGCACAGCTCGGACTGATGCGCGAGTTGTCTTCGCACTGAAGGACGCCCGGCCTGCCGTTGCCGCTTAACGGCAGGCCAGACGGTCTGGTCCAAACGCGGTTCGCCTGGCGGAGCCTCCCCGCCTGCGCCGGCGTCGTACATTCCTTCAGTCAGGCGCCCTGACGCGTCCGCTCAGATGCTAGGTGCGTTGGGCGAGGTTGAGGATGTTCCCCTCACTGTCCAGGAACCAAGCGGCCTTTCCCCAGTCGTCCGTGGCAAGGCCGTTCTCCGTCTTTAAGCCGGGCTGGTCGTAGTCCTCAAACACGACACCGCGGCCCCGCAGTTCCTCCATGTCGCGTTCGATGTTGTCCGATTCCCAGCCCATCTGGGTGTGCTTCGCCGTCCCTGCGTTGTCTGTCTGATAGATGAGGAAGCTTGTTCCATTGCCGCAGCGGTACAGCAGGCTGTACTCCTCCATGGCCTCGGAACTTTCCAAACCCAGCTTGTCCCGATAAAACTCCTTGGCCCGGTTGATGTCCTTCGCGGGAAGGACAGCCATGATTGCTGAGTCCTTGAGCATGATGAATTCCTTTGTGCATTGTTCGCGTTGGCGGGGCCGCTCTCCCCCTCTCACGGTCCCGGAATATCCCTGCTCCGAGGCCGCGTGGCCGCCCGTTCCGCCATAACCGGGCCAGCCACCTGGGATCCTGCTGCGCCCCCCAGCATTCATCGCCGCAGGGGTCCCCGACGCCTACGTGGCCATTATGGAACTGAATTCCCTGGACGGAAATAGGTAATTCATTCTTTCCTATGCCCGCTTCAAGCCCTTGGCGTATGCGGCCTGCCCCACGTGCTGCAGGCAGTCCGCGATGGTGCTCACCAACCGGACGCCGAGGGTGACCGGCGGGTCCCAGCGGGTGTCCACTATGCGGTCCAAATCCTCATCGCCGAGCGTCTGTACAAACTCCACCGTTTGCCGGTGGACAGCGTCGTAGTAACCGAGCAGCAGTTCCGGCGGCGCCTGTACTGCGTCCACCTGGTCGCTTGAATGGCCGTAGCCGGTGTCGTTCCGGGACAGGGCGAGGCCGAAGCGGCCCGCGAAGTCCTGCGCGGTCCACACTTGGTCCAGTCCCCCGGCGTCGGCCACCTGCACATCTTCCACCCGGGCAAGGTGCCAAATCAGCCAGGCGATTGAGTTCCCGGTGCCACCGGGCCGCCGGACCAGGGGCCCGTCGTCGAGCCCTTTTAGTGTGGCTTCCACTGTTTCCCTGATTCTGCTGAAGGAGTCCAGCAGCAGTTCGTTGGACTTCATTGGTGCCCCTCGTCGCTTCGGGCCTGCGGAAGACCCGCTGACTAGTTCTCCTGGCCGCCGGTTTCGTCGTCTGGCTTGTCGCGGGCCGCCCGCAGACGCTGCTCTAACTTGGCCTCCGCGTCCCTTCTGCGGTAGCCGATGGAGCGGACCTGCTCGGCCGTGGGATGGCGGTGTTCCCGCTCCCACGCATGGTCGTTTACCCCGGTTACAGGCACAGCGGCCCCGTCCGGTTTGTTGTTTTCACCCATACCGGATGGTCTCACACCCGGTGGTGGGGCAACAGGCCCGGACCCTCCTGCGGGGCATGTGATGGCGGTCAGACAGCCTTTGCGAATCCCGTCAACGCCTTCTCCTCATCGGTTGTTCACCGAGCGTTTGGAACCCGGACGCCGGGGCTTCCTACTGTCGCAGGGACGGCGGCCGGAAGCGTGGCCGCGCACCTTGCAGGAAGGCAGCCATGACTATCAAAATCCACCAGCCCAGCTTCAGCCGGCGGGCCGCTTTGGCAGCCGCCGGAACCCTGGGCGCGTTGGGAGCCACAGTAGCAGCGGGAACCGGGGCAACGGCGGGGCCGGGCGCGAAGGCGCCCAAGCCAACCCTCGCGTTCCGCCCTGACGGCCGGTTCAAGGTGGTCCAGTTCAACGACACCCAGGACGACGAGCAGACGGACCGCCGCACCATCGAACTGATGGACCGCACGCTGGACGCCGAGAAGCCGGACTTTGTGGTGATCAACGGCGACGTCATCAACGGCGGCTGCGATACGGAACTGGAAGTCAAGCAGGCGCTGAACCACGTGGTCCAGCCGATGGAAAGCCGGAAGATCCCGTGGGCCATCATGTTCGGCAACAACGATGAGGACTCCGTGGCCAGGACCGGGATGACCGAAGCCAGGATGCTCCAGTTCCTGCAAACCTACGAATACAACGTCAATGGCGACTCCACCGACGGCGTCACCGGAACGTCCAACTCGCTGCTGCTGGTGCAGTCCTCTAAGTCCAAGGACCCTGCCTTCGGCCTGTGGCTCGTCGACACCGGCCGCTACGCCCCGGACACCATCAACGGCCAGGACTTCGAGGGCTACCCGGACTGGGACTGGGTACGGATGGACCAGGTCACCTGGTACCGCAACCTCTCGATCGCCACCGAGCAGAAATACGGGAAGAAGATCCCGTCACTCATGTGGGGGCACATCGCCCTTCACGAGCACCGCAACATGTGGTTCGCCAGCATCGATTCGCGGACCGACGCGGACCACCAGCGCGCCGTGAAGAAGCACAAGATCACGGGCGAGCGGAACGAGGACGAGTGCCCCGGCCCCTTCAACTCCGGCCTGTTTAACGCTTTCCTGGAGCGCGGGGATGTGCGCGGCTACTTCGTGGGCCACGACCACGTCAACACCTA
>JBKJVX010000098.1:0-34203 GCA_046717065.1 Arthrobacter sp.
TGAAGGAACGCCTGGCCTCCGGGGCCATCCACACCATGTCATCCGACCATTCCTGCTACGACCTGTCCCAGAAGCGTGAGCGCACCGACGATGTCCGGGCCATGCCCCACGGCCTGCCCGGCGTGGAGACCCGAATGCCGGTCACATTCACGGCAATGATCTCTGCCGGCGCCAGTGTGGAGGACTTCGTGGAAGTCTTTTCGGCCGGACCGGCACGGATCAATGCCGTCCCCGGGAAAGGACGCATTGGCGAAGGGTTCGACGCGGATCTGGTGATCTTCGATCCCGCTGAGGAGCGCACCGTGGTCGGCGCTGCCCTGCACATGGGCACGGACTTCTCCCCGTTCGACGGCAAGGCACTCACCGGCTGGCCCGCCGTCGTAATTTCCGGAGGTCGTGTGGTGCTGGACAGTGAAGGCTTCCACGATCCCGGGAGTGTAGGCCGCTTCGTGGCCCGGAACGGCTTCCACCGGCACGATTCAACCGTCCCGGCCGGCGTCCCGGCTACGGCAAATCTCTAGCCTGCGCCAAGAAAAGAAACGGAGAGTTCGATGCCTTCACTAACGCGCCCCCACCGGATCGGCATGATCGTACCGTCATCCAACACCTGCCTTGAGCCGCAGACATACCGGATCCTGGGCGGGCGCTCCGACGTCACCGTCCATTTCACCCGGATCCCCGTCACCCGAATTGCCCTGGACGATTCCTCCAACAAGCAGTTCGACTCCGCAGTCATGCGGGACGCAGCCCGGCTGCTGGCCACGGCGGACGTGGACGTTATTGCCTGGAACGGCACCTCCGGTTCCTGGCTGGGGGCTAAACACGACCAGGAGTTGGCGCAGGAAATCACCGACGCCACCGGCATCCCGGCCACCACGTCGACGCTCGCTTACCTCGAGGCCTTCGGAACTTTTGGCACCAAACGGATCGGTCTGTTCACCCCGTACACCGACGATGTAAACCACCAGGTGATCGCGGCCTACGAGCGGGAAGGCATCGAAACCGTTGACCACCGGGCCCTTGGCCTGAGTGACAACGAGTCCTTCGCGCGCGTAACTGACGATGAAATGCGGCCGGGCTCGCTCGAACTTGCAGCGACCAACCCCGATGCCTTGATCTACCTATGCACCAACCTCTACGGCGCGAACATCACAACCGAAATCGAAGAAAGCACCGGCGTTCCTGTCTTGGACTCGGTCGCCGTCACGCTGTGGCACGCCCTCAGGCTAGCTGGCGCTCAACTACTGGATCCGCGGTGGGGCAGACTGCTTGTGAGCTGACCTCGATCCGCACTTCGCTAGTGGCATCCTTAATCAGCGCCGTAGACGACAGCGCGACGTACCTGGGCGGTCACATGCGTGACCTCAGAGCACAGCTGGCGGTTCCGCGGTGCCCATGAACATACGACCTGGAGGGCTGACTGCGGAAGGTCTTCCTGAAGAGACGTATGTGCCAAGAATTTCCAAAGGTTGCTGTGCGACGCTGTCTTGGAGCAGGTGGTCTCACTAACTGCGTCAGCAGATGGATTTCTCGTGGGGGAACAGCAGTGGCAAAAACGTTTAGTACAGTAAGCCCGAGCTTTCAAGGCACGGTTAGCACTCCACCCCTGGTGGTGCTCACGGCGCGCTACCGCTATTTCCCCCCTGATTCGATCGTCACGCTGCAAGCAGTGTCCACAAACATTGCTCAAGCGCTGTTAGATGCCACTACAGCAGTGTCAGGTTGCGTGGTTCTGTCCACCTGCAATCGCTTCGAAATTTACTGTGAAGTTTCGCCTACATCTGATGCCGCAGAGGCGTGCTCGGACGCACTCGAGGCTGTGAGCTACTGTTCCGGCCTTCCCTTACACGATTTGCAAGTACTGTTCGATTACCGCGAAGGTACAGCAGTAGCCGAGCATCTGTTTGCTGTCGGATGCGGTCTCGATTCCCTCGTTGTGGGTGAACGTGAAATTGCAGGCCAAGTCCGGCGTGCGCTGGCTACGGCCCAGGCCGCAGGCACGACAACCGGACGGCTCATCCGATTATTCCAAGAGACTTCCCGGACTGCTAAAGAGGTGGGGGCACGGACCCGCCTTGGAAGTGCAGGACGGTCGGTAGCTTCCGTGGCCGTCGAGCTGGCCGCCTCCCGATTAAGGCCCGCGACACTCTCTGACCTTTCCGTAGTCCTCATCGGCAGCGGGTCCTACGCCGCCTGCATCCTGGATCTGCTGCTAAGTGGGCATTGCTCATCTGTCGCCGTCTTTTCTCGCTCAGGCCGCGCAACGGCATTCGCCGCCGCCCGAGGGGTGAAGGCCCTTACGGCAGCCGAGCTCCATACAGCCATTGGCCAGGCGGACATCATTATCGGCTGCAGCGGCAGCGGAACGCGAATCGACACCACGATGATTGAACCAAGGCAGAATACCCGTCCGCTTGTGGTTGTAGATCTCGCCCCCAACCGTGACTTCGATTCTGCCGTTGCTGACCTGACAGGCATCGACCTGGTGACCCTTGAGACAGTCCGCCACGCCGCCCCGCAGGCTGACGCGGCGGAACTCCAACTTGCCCGCGCCCTCATCAGCGAAGCAGCAGACCGTTTTTCTCAACAAGAGTCAGTGCGGGCAATTGACGCCGCCATCGTCGCCCTGCGCCACCACCTGCAGACTGTTCTCGACAGTGAAGTAGAACGCCTCAGAAAACGAAACGGAACAACTACCTCGGTTGAGGAAACTACGATGGCACTGCGGCGCGTTGTGCATCAGCTGCTCCATACGCCCGCGGTCCGTGCCAGGGAAATGGCGGCCGCGGGCCGTCACGAGGACTACACGTCCGCCTTGGAGGCACTCTTCGGCATCAGCGTCGACCTTACTCCTCCGCCTAGGGTGAAGACGAACATGACTGACAAGCTGGTTGTGTAGTGGCGCCTATACGACCACCCTTCGGAGCCTCGGAGTCTTCACTTGCGTGCCCTTGAAGGATTAGGTGAATTGCGGCGCCCTCCGCCCTGGCAGGCGTAATAAAGCCATGACACACCCTCTACTTTCCCGGCCGCCTGATCACCAAACAGGGGTTATCCCGGCCGAGGCAAGTTAACGGAATATCCATCATCGGTGTTTGGAGAATGGCCGCAGAAGGGATACTTTCGCGCCTTTCGTGAGGGTTTTCAGGTCTCAGTGAGAGCGCTGTTGCGCGCTGCTATGAGATTGTGGTTCCCGTTATCGTCGGGCTCATCCAGACTGCTGAAGCCATCGGCGACACCATATCGGCCCGAGGCCTCGAAGCCGACGATTCCTACAGTGGAACACCGGACGAGGTGTCAAAATAGAGGTGCGCGTGACTGCTGCAGGCCTCGTTAAACTCCGATGAGCACAACGGGCAGCGGGTACTTGCACGGTACTCAGCAATGCTCAGCTCTGTCCGGCAGATCCCGCAGAGAATCGCCGGCTCCTGCCATTGGTCCTTCGGCCACAGCCTAACCGGGTGGTCCGAACATTCTTCATGACACCGGAAGCAGGGATAGTAATTCCCGCAGCAGTTGAACTTGACGGCGATGATGTCTTTGCGGGTCCGGTAGTGGACGCAGCGCGTCTGCTCGTCGACGGGTTTACCGTAAATCTCCATAGGGTCCTTCCATTCGTGGGGGTGCACGAAGTTTACGTGAACGGATCTTGACGAATGCCCGGGCGGGTGGAAGCCGAGCACCATTTTAGTTTCATCGTTGCCCTCCTGGACAGCCAAGTGGTTACGACTGCGTCCCCCCATATTCACCAATAATGCGTACGCCCATGAAGAAAACTGGTGACGGGTCTGGGCTACGTGAGCAGGCCATGGTGCCTCCGGCAACCCTTCGTGCGGGGAAGTAACTGGAGTAGTCAGCTGTGAAGCGCCTTGGTCGTGAGCCGGCAGGAAAAGAGGCCGCCGGGCTCAGCGCCATCGAGGGCACTGTGGATGGCAAGGGTCGCTTTCCCGGGTCAGTATCGTCAGCGCCGGACCAACACAGTGGCCGGTGGCCCCCTGTGATGCCTTGCCGATGTCCATGAGGTTGAGCCTGTCCATGGCATCACCGACATTGGCTGTCGGGTAAGGCTTCAGGCCCTCAATAAGCTGGGTGACCGAGTTCGTGGGACGGAGAGGGTGAGCGTATTCCGGATGCTTTCACGCCAGCGCCCCCTACCTTATGGACGGCACAGTCACAGGACCCAACCAATCAGATTCTGTTATCAGTCACGGTACTACTTTCGGAAGAAGCCAGTTTTCTCAATCAGGAATTTGTCTCCAATGGTGGCGTGCGACTCCCCGATCAGGTCCGCTGACAATCGAGGGGCTGAGTATCAGGACAGAGGGTCCGCTGCTGTCGGAAAGGAAGCTGCGCCGGAAAGTCCGAAGCTTGCTGGCTACCGTAACTGAGCGAGTTTTCGACGCTACCGCGTGGAGCCCAGCGTCAGGCTAATGTTTCCGCACGATGACAAAGTTTCTTCCAGAAAAACATTCGATGCATATTTATGCTTCCTGTTGGGGGTATGCACCTTTTTCAGGCCGCTGACTGTACGGTTGCATAGGCCCTTGGGCACCCCGGCTCCCCTAGTGTGAAACGCATCATATAGGCCAACCGCGCACGCGACGTTGCCGGTCGCGGCCCGAGTTCCACCACACCAAAAAGAGGACGGCGCATCCATGCACGCTGACCAACAGCTCGCTAAATCCCTAAAACCCCGACACCTGTCTATGATCGCCATTGCCGGCGTCATCGGGGCAGGCCTGTTCGTAGGGTCCGGTGCCGCAATCCAGCAGGCTGGCCCGGGAATCCTCTTGGCCTACACGGCCGCCGGGATCGTGGTCATCCTTGTGATGCGAATGCTGGGTGAAATGGCAGCCGCCAACCCCGAAACGGGATCCTTCTCGACCTACGCAGACAAGGCGCTGGGACGCTGGGCAGGGTTCAGCATTGGATGGCTGTACGCGTGGTTTTGGATCATCGTGCTCGGCATCGAGGCAACCGCAGGTGCTGCAATCATGCACCGCTGGGTGCCAGGCATCGACCAATGGATCTGGGCCCTAGTGCTCATGGTCCTGTTGACGCTGACCAACCTTAGTTCCGTCAAGTCCTTCGGTGAGTTCGAATTCTGGTTCGCCTCCATCAAAGTTACCGCCATTGTCCTGTTCCTCCTCTTCGGCGCTGCCGCCGTCCTGGGCCTGGTTCCCGGCGTACCGGCACCGGGCCTGAGCAACCTGCTCGAGAACGGCGGCTTCCTACCGAACGGTCCCGGTGCAGTGCTGGCCGGCATCTTGGTGGTGGTGTTCTCCTTCTTCGGCGCTGAGATCGCCACCATCGCCGCCGGTGAGTCCGAGAACCCGGTCGACGCCGTCAAGAAGGCCGTCAAGTCCACTGTCTGGCGCATACTGGTCTTCTATATCGGCTCCATAGCCATCGTGGTCACGCTCCTGCCGTGGAACTCAGCCAGTGTCGCCAAGAGCCCGTACGTGGCCGTGATCGAGCTGTTCGGTATCCCCGGCGCGGGCACCATCATGGACATCGTGGTTCTTACTTCCGTCTTGTCCTGCCTGAACTCCGGTCTGTATACGGCGAGCCGGATGCTGTTCTCGCTCTCCAAGCGTGGAGATGCACCTAAGTCCTGGACTAGGATCTCCAAGCGCGGCGTGCCCGTGGCGCCCGTGCTGGCCTCTACAGTGGTCGGGTTCATCACGGTCGGCATGAACTACGTCGCCCCGGACACCGTATTCCTGTTCCTGGTGAACACCTCAGGCGCCATCGCCCTGTTCGTGTGGCTCGTGATCGCCGCATCCCAGCTCATCCTGCGCCGCCGCATGGGTGTCGCGGCCAAGGACCTGTCCCTGAAGATGTGGCTGTTCCCCTACCTGACTTGGCTGGCCATCGGCAGCATCGTTGCCCTGATCATTGGCATGGTGATTCTCGAATCCACCCGCGAATCCCTGCTGCTGTCCGTTGCCCTGGCCGCTGTCGTAGTGGGCATCGGGATATGGCGCTACCGCAAGGGCGGACCTGAGGCGCAGGCGCCTGCCGAAGCGGCTCCGGAAACTGCACCCGCTGGTGTGGGCCCCACTGACTACGGCGCCCGCGGCAAGGGCGAATAACAGCACCCAGTTCAAGGACGATCCCGTCCGCATAATCGTGCCCGCAACGCTTCCCAGATGTGGGCACCGCCGGCTCTCGCCGCCGCCCGTCCCCGGAAGCCGATACCGTCGAGGAGGTTATCTGATGCCGATGCGGCGCTTGTTTGGTAGCAAGGCTTGAGAGACAAGATTACGAGACAGACCATGCGAAAAGAGGGACTTGGATCTGGGTCCACTGCGAGGCTCGGTCCCGCCGACGCCCACACCTGGGGACAATTCCTACGGGTTATCCACCGCTACTGCTGCAATGCCGGGCTACCCCAACGGCTCCCGACTTCCAGCCGTGGAAAACCCGAATTGACCCCAACTGTGAACCGAAGAGAGTCACCACGGTCAGCTTGTCCGAGCCTAATCAGGCTGACGGAAGCTTCGGCATGTAATGGGCTGAATCGACGTCACCTTGAAGGTCATAGCGGGAGGATACCTAGGATTCTCTACCTCCCGTGGATAGTCTGGGGCAGGACGCCACCCTACGCGAGGGTCAGTGAGAACGTGATCGAAGCAGCTGCTGCGGTAATCCGCCGGAACCATGTCACCATATCCGGCCGGGACGATGGGCCTGTAATGATGTTTGCCCACGGTTTCGGCTGCGATCAGGCTATGTGGCGGAAGCTGCTGCCCTACTTCGTTGATGATTACCGGCTGGTGCTTTTTGATCATGTTGGCGCGGGACACTCCGACATCAGCGCCTATGACTGGGAGAAGTATGGGTCCCTGGACGGGTACGCGTCCGACCTGCTGGAGATTTGCGCCGCCCTTAACCTTGAGGACGTCATTTTGGTGGGCCACAGCGTCAGCACGATGATCGCCGTGATCGCCGCAGTGCAGGACCCCAACCGTTTCTCCCACCTGGTCCTGCTTGCCCCTTCACCCCGTCATACCGATGACCCGTACGACGGCTACGTGGGCGGGTTTTCGCGGGAAGACATCGAGGGCCTGCTGGCATCTCTGGACAGCAACTATTTCGCCTGGGCCGCGGCCTTAGCGCCCCTGGTTATGGGCAACCCGCAGGAGCCTGAATTAGCGGAGGACCTGCGTGTCAGCTTCTGCCGTACAAACCCCTCCATCGCACGGCACTTCGCCGGGGTAACCTTCTTTTCCGACACCCGCCCCGAACTGAAAAAGTTGCGCACCAACTGCCTGATTCTGCAGTGCTCCAACGATCGGCTTGCCCCGCCGGAAGTGGGCGCCTACCTGCACAAGAATCTGGAACACAGCACCCTGGTGCAGCTTCAGGCCACCGGTCACTGCCCCCACGTCAGCGCTCCGGAGGAAACGGCACGGGCGATTCTGCACTACCTCGACACCCGCTCGTGACAGGCGCCGCCGGCCCCTCCCCCGCTCGACTTTGAAGCCTTCTGTTATCAAGCACCCTGCGGGTGCCTGATAACAGCTGCTGGTGTCCGCGCCACCGCGCTGAACGACACCTTTGTCGGGGTCCAGTGGCCACCGGTCGCGCGTCATGTCCCGCACCAACACCCAGGCCCGCAGCTACCTGCTCCACGGCGGAGTCACCTACCTCATCCTGTGGCTCTACGGACTGATCATTGGCCGACACCCCCGCCAACTTCGTCCCGGTTAACACCGCGGACAACTGGCTGCACTTCGTCCTTGGCATTGCCATGATCGCCCTGGCCATCCTGCTCTCCCGCAACACCACCCGCACCGCGGGATCGACCAGCCGGTAGTTACGGTTTTTGAACGGAGCCAGCAGGAACCCAAGCCGACGCGTGAAACAAAGACAGTGATTGTCCGGCTGCCACCTTGTCTGAAGCGGGCCGATGGCCAATGATGTGCAGTGGTCGTTCACGGCACACTGCAGAACGGTACCGTCACCGATCCCGGTTATGTACCGTACGTCACGACCGACATTGTGAACCGCGCCCATGCAAAGGGCATGCAGGTGATCCCGTGGACCGTGAATGACAAGCCCGCCCATGCGCGCGCTCATGGATACAGGAGTGGACGGAATCATCACCGACTACCCGGGCCGGCTGCGGGACGTCATGGCGGAGCGGTCCCTGAAGGTGCTGGGCAACACCAAATCCCAGGACACTCGTTCACGATGCAGTCATATACCGCTGGTAGGGTCCGGGCATGGATGAACTCATGACGGACCGAACGGCAGCAGCTGCAGCCCGGAATCTGGCCGGCCGTGCCGGGTACGACCCCGGCTTCCTCGGAGTCCCGGTCCCCATTCCCGCGCTGCCCGAAGTGAAGACGGTCCTGCTGCCCTACACGCATTTCTCAGTCATGATGCGCCCGGACAAGCGGCTTGCCGCGGTGACGGCCCTGGTCATGGATGGGACGAAGCTGGTGGACCTGGACCGGTCCGGCATCCAGTGGCGGCTGGATCCGCGCCTGCCGGATGACCAGCAGACCGGTGAACGCGTGTACGCACGCAATGACCTGGACCGTGGCCATCTGGTCCGACGTGCTTCCGCCGTCTGGGGTGACACCCGGGCGGAGGCTGCCCAGGCGAATGAGGACACATTCTACTACACGAACGCGGCCCCGCAGGCGGCCAAGTTCAACCAAGGCATGGAACTTTGGCTGGGGCTGGAGTCATACCTGCAGGAGAACGCGGCGGACAACAGCCGGCGGATCGTCGTGTTCACCGGGCCTATGTTCGGTGAGACCGACCCGGTTTACCGCGGTGTGGACATCCCGCTGCGCTTCTTCAAGGTCGCCGCCTTTTTGCACCAGGGTGAACTGGCTGCCACCGGCTACGTCGTGGACCAGACACCGCAGTTGGCTGACCTGCCGGAGATCCCACGCCCAGGTGCCATCGCTGGTGCTCCCCCGTTGGGGCCTTTCCGGACGTTCCAGACACCCATCCGGGACATCGCTGCCCTCACCGCGCTGGACCTGGACCAGCTCGTGGCAGTCGACAGGATGCCGATCGCCGCGGCCCTGCCCAGCGCCAGGGTGACCTCCACGTGGCGGGAACTGCACTCCGCAGAAGACTTGGACCTGGACTTCGACCTGGGCGAGTAACGGGAACGGGGGCTTCCTCATTGGTTGAGCGGATCACGGGGCGGATCTCCCCCCCTGATTGTGAGCGCTAGGGGCAGTTCAGTCGTTGTGCGTGAATCACGCCCCAACCCGACAGTGACGGTTCCTGCACGCACGACAAGCAGCGGCGTTGCGTCTCCTTCCCTGGCATGGAAACGTGCCGGAATTGGATTCGAGTTTCCAACGTGAAGCCTGCTGGGTCCCGCACACAACCGGGACAATTCTCGGCGGTTATCCACGGCTACTGCTGCCAGGAGCTACTCCAACGGGTCCCCAATTCCAGCCGTGGATAACCCGAATTGACCCCAGCGATGGACCGCGGGGCGGTGTGTGTCCGGCCAAAACGTCAGCGTGAGGTCCGCCTGCATCCAAACTCAGGGCGTTTGCTGACCGCAGCCGAAGGACTGGTCAGGCCAGCAGCGCCGGGATGTCTCTAACGCCTTGAAGGATGTGGTGGTGGGGGTGTGCGGATAATGCATCGTGGTCGAGTTTGCCGGTGAGCACGCCTACCGCTGTGACGCCGGCGTTGTTCGCTGCCGCGAGGTCGTTGACGGTGTCCCCTGCTGCGATGACGGCCCGGACGTCCTCTGTGCCGGTCAGTTCCATGGCGCGGTGGATCATGTGCGGGGCCGGGCGGCCGGCGGCCACGTCGTCGGAGCAGACGACGGCGTCGAGCACCGTGCCGGTGTCGCCCATGTCCGCACCGGGTGTGGCGACGGTCCATCCGAGCCGCTTGAGCAGGGGTTCGGCGACGTCGCGGGAGAACCCGGTGGTGAGGGCGATTTTGATGCCCCGGCCGCGGAGTTCGCGGAACGCCTCTTCCACGCCTTTCAGTGCCGCGGGCGGGTTTGCGTCGTAGAACTGACTGAGCAGCTCTTTGAATCTGGTGAACGCTGCGGCAACCGTCGCCGGATCGGCCGTTCTGCCGCCGGCCTGGATCAGGGCTGTGATGGCTTCGACCTTGTCGGCGCCCATCCACTCCTGTACGGCGTCCGGGGTGGTAGCGGCGCCGGTTTCTTCGACGCATTGGGCGAGGGCTACGTAGACGTCGCCGTGTTCGTCGATGGTGGTTCCGGCCATGTCGCAGGCGACAAGTTTGATCATGGGGTGGCTCCTTCGGTGTGGATGCGGATCAGGGCGGCCCGGCGGTCCACGGTGTTGTCGATGGTGAAGTTGGTCAGTGCCGGCAGGTAGCGGTCCTCGGAGTACTCGAGGGGCTGCCCGTCGGCTGAGCGGGTGATACGGCGTTCGCGCAGCAGCGGAATGCCTTGGGGTTGTTCCAGCAGTTCGGCGTCCTCCTCGCTGGCCGCCACGGCGTCGATGGTGTGCCGTGCGCTGTGGAGGTCCACGCCTTGGTCTTTGAGGAACGCGAAGATGGAGCCGGAGTCGGTGTCAAAGTCGAACAGCTTGCGCCCGACGTCGAGGATGAACGTGGTCCGTTCGATCATGGCGGGGATGTCGTCCAGGAAGCGGACCCGGAGGAGCTCCACGACGCTGGTGCCGGGAGCCAGGTTGAGCGCCTCGGCAGCTTCGGGGCTGGCCTCCCTGCGTGCTACTTCAAGGGTCCGCTGGCCGGGCTTCTTGCCGATGCCCGTGGCCCATTCCGTGAATGAGTTGAACGTCGAGAAGGATTGCGACGGCACGGATGAGCGCACCATTGGTGGTCTGCCCTGCCCACCGGTGACTGCGCCTTCGGCTCGCAGGAACGCCAGCGCTTGGCGGATGGGTCCGCGGGACGTCCCGAACTCACGGCACAGCTCCGCTTCGCTGGGCAGCTTGAAACCCGGAGGCCATTCACCGCCGGAGATCCGGCGCATGAATTCCTCGCTCAGCTGGACATGGAGGGGTGCGTTCTGTTCTGCAGTCACAACTTGATAATACAAGTTGACGGAGGCGAAAGTTATGATTTTCACGTGCTTGCGGTGAATTTGGCATGAACTCAGGTGAACATAAGTTAACTTCAGCTTAACTTGTACATACAAGTGCCGATATGGCTTGATTCCCTTTCACCGGACCGCCAAGGTCGATGGTGTGAACAACCCAAGCACCTCTCCAACAGCTGCCGGAAGCAACCGGGCCCAGCCCACCGACGTCGTTATTATCGGCGCAGGAATCCTCGGTCTGGCCCACGCGGCGCACGCTGTTGCCAACGGCCTGACCGTGACCGTCCTTGAACGCGACCACCACGCCGCAGGCGCATCTGTCCGGAACTTCGGCCACTGCTGCATCACTGCCCAGTCCGGCGAACTGTACGAACTGGCGCAGTCGTCCCGTAAGTACTGGCTCGAATACGCCGAGCGTGCAGGGTTCTGGGCCGCCGAAGCCGGCGCTGTGGTCCTCGCCGGGACCGACGCCGAGCTCGCCGTCCTGCGCGAACTGTCCCAGGTGCGCGAGCCCGGGCAGGTGGTGCTGCTCTCCCCCGCCGAGACCCGGAAGCGCCTGGGTGCATCCGTCGAGGCGGAGGAGGACGAAGATGGTCCTGAACCTTCGGGGGCGTGGCCCGGCCTGGCAGGTGGTGCCTTCCTCCGGGACGATCTTCGCGTAGACCCCCGCACCACTGTGGCCCGGTTGGCCGAGTGGCTCAGTCGGCAGCCCGGCGTCGAATTTCACTGGAACACGTCCGCCCTGGGCTTCAGCCGGGACGCCGGCCTGGCCACCGTCCAGACATCACGGGGCACGTTCACCGCCAGGCAGGTGTTCGTGTGCGTCGGCCACGACGTTGACTACCTGTTCCCGGACCTTGCCGCCGAGCACCGGATCCAGCGGTGCACCCTGCAGATGTCACTCGCAGCCAAACCGTCCGGCATCGACTTTGCACCGGCGGTGCTTACGGCAACCTCCATGCTCCGCTACCCGGCGTTCACGGACATGCCCGCAGCGGCAGCCTTGCGGAACAAGGTGCAGGAGAACCAGCCTGAACTGCTTCAGATCGGGGCCAACGTCATGTTCACCCAGCGCCCGGACGGGACCGTGATCCTGGGCGACTCCCACCACTACCACTCCACCGCTGACCCCTTCCTGGACGACACGGTCACCACCACCCTGAACACCGAGATCGAGACCAGGATCGGCCGGCCACTGCAGATCATCCAGCGCTGGCAGGGAATCTACGCCTCCTCCGACGTCGCCCCGATCCTCGTCCGCGAAGTCCACCCCGGCATCACGGTCGTCTCCGTGACATCCGGCGTCGGCATGACCTTGTCCTTCGGCCTGGCCCACCGCAACGTCTCACGCCTCTCCTGACCCGCTTCCCTTCCTCCCCCAACACGTCTAAGGACTCCCATGAAAACCACACTCTTCACCGGACCCGCCCTCGCCCTGGCAGCCGTCCTCACCCTGACCGGCTGCGGCGGCCCGGCCGAGTCGGGCACGTCCGCCGAAACGGCCTCGGCCACCTGCCCCAACGGTGAGATCAAGTTCGGCATCGAACCCTACGAAGACCCCGCCAAACTCAAGCCCGCCTACGACGTCCTGGCCTCTGCGCTGTCCACAAAACTCCACTGCCCCGTCAGCGTTCAGGTCGTCGAGGACTACGCAGCAGAGGTCCTGGCCATGCGCAACGGCAAACTGGACCTGGGCCAGTTCGGCCCGCTCGGCTACGTCTTCGCAGACGCCAAAGCCGGCGCCGAACCCCTGGTCTCCTTTGGCACCGCAGAAAAAGAACTGAGCACCTACACCGCAGGGATCTGGGTACCCAAGGTCAGCCCCATCCAGGCCATCGGCGACCTCAAGGGCAAATCTCTGGCCCTTGGCAGCATCGGGTCAACCTCCGGAGACGTCTTGCCGCGCTTCAGCCTCCGCGAAGCCGGAATCGCCGACGCCGATCTCAACATGGACTACACCGGCGGCCACCCGGAAGCCCTGCTTGCCCTGACCAACGGCAAGGTCGACGCAGCCCAGATCAATTCCCAGACCCTGGCCACCGCCGTCGCCGCAGGAACGTTCAAGCAGGAAGACTACCGGCAGGTCTGGGCCTCCGATCCCATCCCCAACGACCCCATCACCGTCCGCGGCGACGCCGATCCGGCCTTCAAGAAGGCCGTGAAGGACGCCTTCCTCAGCCTCGATCCCGCAGACATCGCCAAAGTCGGCGAATTCCTGGACGTCACCCCTCCCGGTCCCCTGCTCGAGGTCACCAAGGACAACTACACGCCATTGTTCGATCTGGCCGACACCATGGGCCTCACCGAGAAGGACCTGTAGTGACAGCGCTCCACGCAACGCCGCTCCTCGCCGTCCAGGGACTTCACAAAACCTTCAGCGGCCGCACCGTCCTGGATGGCGTGGACTTCTCTGCGGCAGCCGGTGAACTCGTCGCCTTCCTGGGAGCCAACGGCTCCGGAAAGTCCACCACCCTGCGCTGCGTCATGGGCATCACGGCACCGGACGCGGGCACCATCACCATCGGCGGCGCCCCGCGGGAGGCCCTGCAGGGCCGGGAGCTGCAGCAGGCCCGGCAGCGGATGGCAATGATCTTCCAAAAAATCCACCTCGTCCCGCGGCGTACCGCCCTGGACAACGTCTGCGCAGGCGCCCTGGCCCGCATCCCCACCTTCCGCTCCCTCACGCCGATGCTGTTTCCCACCGAGATCCAGCAGGAAGCCCTCGACTGCCTGGACCGAGTTGGCCTGGCAGACCGGGCCTTCGACCGCGTCGGCCGACTCTCCGGCGGACAGCAGCAACGCGTCGCCGTAGCCAGGGCACTGTGCCAGCGCGCCGACATCATGCTCGCTGACGAGCCTGTGTCGGCCCTGGACCCGCACGCCGCCGAAGAGGTCATGGCCCTGCTCCGCGAACTTGCCCACACCGAGGGGCTTGCCGTGGCCGCGGTCCTGCACCAACCGGACCTCGCACTGCGCTACGCAGACCGCTCCATTGGCCTGCTCCACGGTTCCATGACGTTCGACCTTCCGTCCGCAGACGTCACCGCCGAGCACCTCGACACGCTTTACGCCCCGGATAGGACCCTCGCAGCATGACACCCCAAACACTGAACCCCGCCGTCGTCCCGCCGGACTTCCCGACCACTACTGGCCCGGCACTGGTCCGCCCGAAAAAGCCCCTGCGATGGATCACGACGGCGGCAGCGGTCGCCGCCGTCGTCGGACTTCACGCCGTGGCCATCGACGGGACCGATTTCAAACCCCAACTGCTGACGGACGGCTGGCGCGGCATGGCCGCCTTCGTGGCCGACGCGTTCCCACCGGACCTCAGCTGGGACAAGACCATCCGGCCAGGGCTCGAAGCGACCCTGGTGACCCTGTGGATCGGCCTGCTCGGCACCACCTTCTCCATACCGTTCGCCCTGCTGCTGGCCGCGCTGGCAGCAACCAACACCACTCCACACCGGCTCATCTACCAGGCGGCGCGGTCCATCCTGTCGTTCTTCCGGGCCGTCCCGGACATCGTGTTCGCACTCATCTTTGTCACCGCCGTCGGCCTGGGACCGTTCGCCGGTGTGCTCGCCCTGATCTGCCACAACACCGGGGTGATGGGCAAACTATGGGCGGAGTCGATGGAAGAAGTCGACGCAGGCCCCCAGGAAGCTCTCCGGACAGCTGGGGCGAACAGGATGCAGCAAATCGCCAATGCCGCCCTGCCCATGGTCATCCCCCAGTTCGTCGGCCTGCTGCTCTACCGCTTCGACGTCAACGTACGGTCCTCGCTGGTCCTTGGCCTGGTCGGCGCCGGCGGCATCGGCCTGCTCATCAACCAGTCCATCAAGTCCTTCCAGTTCGACTCCATGCTCACGCACATCCTGATCGTGCTCGTCCTCATCATCGTCGTGGACCAATTCTCCGCATGGGTCCGGAAGCGGCTGGCCCCCTGACCACCCGAGCCCACAGACCGGCGTCCTGACGTCGCTTTCCCAACGGAACCGGGGCTGGCCGGCCGTGGGCACGACGATTAGCCAGAACGCAACCAACAACCCCATCTGAAACGGGCAGGACCGTCACTAGTCCGAATCACGATCAGTACCGCCGCCCCATAGCCTTCTAGCATAAAATCGGTGCGCAGGCCCTGATCCTCACCCGGCCCGGCACCGTGTGGGATGTCCTTACCCACACGAGCAACTACGCAGTGTGGGATTCCGGGTCACCTACTCCCGGGTAAACCCGTAACGTGGACCGGGATGCTCCCCCTCGGCCGGGCCGAAAACAAGGCGAATCGGCGTGTATTGTTTCTGCCGTTACAAGCCGGGCGAATACGGCCAGCGGCCCTAGCCGCAGTCAGGCGGATGCGCGCGGCAGGCTGGAACTAAGGCTCGTGAGCTAAGCGATTTCCTTGGCTATGTTTCGTGCAGGGTACTGAGCGGAAATCGGTCGCCGAATGTTATGGCTTGTGTGGGGGCACTAATAATGCGGTGGCACCGGTAATGGAGAGTGCAGCGCGGATATGGGTTGCGGGCTTCCAGGACAATGCTGTCGTCAGGGGTTGAGTACCGGATCCAAGGCCCTGGCCAGAGCGTCTCGGTAGGCGGCCGGGTGGGGAAGTTCGCTCCAGCTGACCAGAAGGTTGGCGCTGATCCAGTGGTCCATGCGTTGGCGTTCGGCGATGTTCAGTGGGCGCCGGTCAGTGGGCGTTCGCGGGCGCAGCCCGATCTGTTCTGCCATGACCGTTGCCAGGCCTATGCGCAGGGGCGTGTCCCTGAGGCCTACCGCATCGTCCGTGACCGCGGCGGCAAGGTTTCGTGCGGCACCAATGTACAGGGGCCGGGCCCCGGTTCCGTCTGGGCCCGCCTCAGAATGCCTGAGGTCATCAACGATCCACCACGCGTACACGCCCGCGGTATCCGGCAGCGCCTGCCGGGCACTGACTGGGATTCTCCGGTTCAGCAGGGCAGAGTACGGAATATCGCTCACCTCCTCGGATTTAGACACCGCCGCCTGCCCAGGAACCAGAGATGAAGCGCCTCCACGTCCACCGCCCCGCAGTGTTTCCCGCCGTGTGTTGGGGAACCACGACGACGGGCCTGTGCTGTAGCCGGGTAAGCCTGTCAGCCACAGCCCCCTCAAGTGTCCTGTTAAGCTTCGCAAGGAGACCGGACCGTCCATTGCCGACCACGAGCATGCAGGCTCCGGTGCTGCCGGCCAGCCTCGCCAGTGCGCAACTGACATCGCCGTGCAGCTCACGGAAGGACCACGTTGTGCCCTGAGGCCCAAGAAGGCCGGTGAGGCGGGCGCGTACTTCTCCGGCCGGGTAGAGCGCCTCTTCATTGTTCACCGGATCAAGGGATGCCGCGGTACGGGTCCTGGGTGGCTCCCACTCCGCCAGCACACTGGAGGGGTCCACATAGGCGCACACTAGATGGGCGTCAAGGGTGGCCGCCAGCTCGGCACCTGCCCGCACTAGCACCGGCGGTACCGTCCATGGCACGCCGAGAATAAGCGGACCCGCATACGTCATGTTGCGTCCTTGCCAGGCCACAAAGTATTAGTCAGATGCATGCGGGCCCTGCCTTCCCGGGCGCTTGCTGCCGCCTGGCCTTCGGCTCTTCAACGGCATGCTGAATCTTGTGTTCTCCCTGTGTGGCACACCGGGGATTTAAGCATGGCACCAGTTTGCCGAAAAAGTTTGGGGGGCATTTTCCTTGACGCTCACTACGGTGACGTCCACACTTTTGTGAATGACTGAAGACCCGAAGGAACCCCTCGTCCTGCGCGTGGTTGAACGGTTGGCTGCCAGCTATCCTGAGGCACCCCGGGACCACATCGAAGGGATCGTCGCCGACGAGTACGACATCCTGGACCACAATGCCCGTATCCGCAGCTACATCCCGATTCTGGTCGAACGCGGCGCGTGGAACCGGCTCCACCAGGAGAGAACGCACCGCCGGCCCGACCACTAGCGGCGGCAGTTCAACGGACAACTTTCCTGGCACTGGCAACGTCTTAGGTAATGACTTCCACGGAGGCCAAAACTAAAATTGGCTCATGCCCCCAACATCTGTGGTTGAAATTGAGCGGAAGTACGACGTTGAGGAAGGCACTGCTCTTCCCCGGCTGAAGGACCTGCCCGGGGTTGCCCGGGTCGACAAACCGGTAGAGCACCGTCTCGAAGCGGAGTATTTCGATACCGAGGACCTGCGCCTGACCTCCCGGCAGATCACCCTGCGCCGCAGGAGCGGCGGCAGCGACGCCGGCTGGCACCTCAAACTTCCCGCAGGATCGGACGAACGGCACGAATACCACGAACCACTCGGCCAGGACATTGACGGCGTCCCCGAGGAACTCCTGCGCCTGGTCAGGGTCCACGTCAGGGACAGTGCACTGGTCGTCGTGGCGCGCCTGAGCACACAGCGCACAGTTCGCCGCCTCCGCGGCAGGGGCGGAGACGTTCTGGCCGAGTTCAGTGATGACCATGTCCACGCCGAAACCCTCCACCCCAAACAGAGCAGCCAGCGCTGGCGTGAATGGGAACTTGAACTCATTGACGGTCACCACAAGCTGCTCGACGCCAGCCAGAAACTGATGGCCAAAACAGGGAGCCAGCCTGCCCTGCACAGCTCCAAACTCGCGCGCGCACTTGCCGCACACCTGAAAGCAACCCAACCGTTCAGCAGCACCCCTAAAGGCGGCGCGGGTGCTGTCCTGCTCGCCTACCTCCTCGAGCAGGTACACGCACTGACAGAACAGGACCCGCGCGTCCGGCTCGACGCCCACGACGCGGTCCATAAGATGCGGGTCGCTACCCGGCGGATGCGCTCGGTCCTGGCCACCTACGGCAAGCTTCTTGACGATGGAGACACCGTACGGCTCCTGCGGACCGAGTTGAAGTGGCTGGCCGGTGTTCTCGGCGATGCCCGGGACGCCGAAGTCATGCACGAACGCCTCAAAGACATGATCGCCAAAGAACCAACCGAGCTCATCATGGGCCCCGTCGCCCGCCGCGTTGACATAGAAATCGGAGCCGAATACAAGAAGGCCCACCAGCAGGTCCTGGAAGCACTCGACGGGCAGCGCTACTTCCACCTGGTCGACACACTGGAGACCCTTCTGACCGACTCTGCCCTGACCAAAAGGGGCAGGCAACCGGCGCGTAAGGTCATCCCTAAGCTGATTCAGCGTGACGTCAAACGGCTGCGCGCCGCCGTCGAAGAAGCAAAAAACCATCCCGCGGGCACCGGTGACCACCCCGCGCTGCACGAGGCACGAAAAGACGGCAAGCGCCTAAGATACGCCGCCGAAGCAGCCACTCCTCTCAGCCCCAAAAAAGCTTCACGGCTGGTCGACGCGGCACACACTGTGACGAAAGTTCTTGGAGAATACCAGGACAGCCTCGTCACACGCGCTGTGCTAAGACGTCTTGGCGCCGAAGCTTTCCTCCAGGGAGAGAACGGATTCAGCTACGGGCGCCTGCACGCCCTGGAAGAAGCCGCAGCACTCGAAGCCGAAAGCCGCTTCCACCAGGACTGGAAACACTTCCCGTCCGCGTCCATGGCAAAGTAGCTGACCCCTTCGCCCTCCCCTAGCGGTCACGCCAATATCACTGCGCTTTGCGGAAAGCTGTGACGAACAGTTCCGCACGCTCGTTCACATATTCCTCGAAGGGCAGGAAACCCGGTCCAGAGGGATGCGAGCGGCGGCTGACCGCTGCGATGTAGAGGCGGGACGTGTCCGGGTCCAACAGGAAGCGCGGAGGAGGAAACCATTCCGTTGCTCCCTCAACCACAACCGCACCCCGCAGCTCTCCGGGCCGCGCGAGATGCGTGTAACTAAGCATGGCATGGCTCAGCGACGCAGAGGGCCCCTGCCCGGCGAGCTGCAGCTCCCCGTCGCGGGTGACGTACAGATAAACCGGACCATGAGGATGATAGATGTACCGGCCGTCCCTGCGGATAAAAAGGGCATCAGAAACCGGGAAGCTCTCATCAGCAATAGCCTCCAGAATCCCGCTCTTGGAGTAGGTCTGGACGATTCGTGCACCAAGATCGTGGAACAGCGGCGCCAACGCATCCAACCGCCGGCGCAGTTCCCTTTGAACGGCGTCATTCATGGAAGACCTACCTTTCCGCCGATCAGGGCCTTGTCGACATTTGGCATGATCACGTTCCCATTACCGGGTAGAGGGCAGCCGGCTCCAAACGTGCTGAGACCGTGAGCCAGCCCCACCTACCGCGGGATGGGAGCCCGGGCGAAGATATGAAGCCGATCCGCCCAACGACGACAGAGCACCCCACCGCTGCACATCATCCGATAAAACCCGGTTCCCGGCAATAGAGGTCGGGCCAGCAGCAGCGAAACCACAATGCTCGGCGCCCGAAACGCGCCACGACCTGGTCACGCAATTGCAGTCCCACTGCCGGGCGCTTCCTTTTCTGTTGGCTGCTGACCACCGAACGCTTTTGGGTGTTTCGCGCCCGCGCAGGCCAGAAGGATGTTGGAGCCGACGAAGATCAGGGCCCTGCAGAGGAACCCGGCCGCGGTGGGCAGCAATCCTCCAGCTTTGACGGCCTCGTCGAAAAGCTCGAAAGCCAGAGCGGAGATCAGGACTCCGGCGCCGAACGCCATGACGGTCGAGACGATCCGGGGCGGGACCTTCCACAACCAAGCGATCCCCGAACCGACGGCTAGGGCACCACCTGCCACCGTCCCCCACGTCAACGCCTGCATCCACATCGGCATCATTGCCCCTTCCTGCCTTGCCGTACTACTACCTGCCCAAGCCCTTGCCGCTAGCGCTGCGAAACACCCGTCCCGGCCGAACCGTGTTTAGGCAGCGGGGAACAATAGAGCCCTGGCACGAGGGAATTTGTGCATCTTCTTGGGAGCTGGGCCCACGGTGGGTGAGACACCTGCATGCAGGAGGACTGTTGCCGACTGTCCGGAGAGAGACTTGTTGTTGTTGCTGCCGTCTCCCATTGAGGACGCGCGGACAGCGCTTGGCTACGGCGGCGGGTTAAATGCCAACTTCTGGCCGCGTGATCAGCAAGCAGGAGATTACCCGGCCGAGACAGGTTGACGGAATCTTTATTATCGGCGTTTTGGAACTGGCGGGGGAGTGCCTTGAGAAGCGGCTGCTTCCGGCCATCGTTCCTGGCGTTTTCCCGGCTTCCGTAAGTTAAAACGCGTAGAACACTCCGCCCGACCCCAGCGCGAGCAGCTGATCCAGGGAGCACTCCTCCTCAGGCCTGTGGCCGGGTCTTCACACTGCTGCTTGGGCAGCCACTGCGGGACTTCCGGCAATTCGCCGTCGACCGGCCGCAGCGGCGCGAACGGGTCGGTTGGTTACAAACCTGTGCAAGTGCGCGTCTTCCCAGTCGCATGCTGCCTGCAGGACCTGATGTACCTGACTCAAAGTAAGGGGGCCCGTCAGTTCGTTAGCTCGAATCGAGATGGTCATCGCCCTGATCCCTTCACGAGGTCACCAAGGCGAAGCTCACCATCCACGCCCCACGGCCACGGGCCGCCCCTGGCGATGTCCACGTTGCGGAACACCATGGGATAGGTGCGCTCGGCGTTCATGTCTGCCGGGGAGTCCTGGACCTGCAGGTGCAGGTGCGGCTGGCTCGAATTGCCGTTGTTCCCGACCGCGGCGAGCAGCTGCCCGCTCACCACGGAATCCCCGACCTGGACCGTGACACTGCCCTGCTTGAGATGGGCCATCGCGACGTAGCGGCCGCCCCCGATGTCCACCACCAGGGCGTTGGCCCGGGGACCGTTGGTACCGACCGGTTCATCGGCGTAGTGATCGATCACGGCCACGACCCGTCCGTCGGCCGGCGCCAGCAGGGGCGCCCCGAAGCCGGCGTAGTCGGTCAGCGGGGCATCCGTTCCTCCGGTATGGGTGCGCCCGTTGGCGCCAAACCGCGCAAAATCGACAGCGTTTTTCTCGCCCAAGGTATGGCCGGTGAGCAGGACGCTGCGGCCACCGTTGTATACGAACCACTCGCCGGTCAGCGGCGAGTGGAGTACGACAGCCTCGGCAGACGGGACCGATATCGAGACGAGCTGCAGGGCGAGGAAGCCCGAAAACAGGGCCACGGCCACGTTGGTTGCCACCTGGACGCGCCGCCGCGGAAGCAGCGCCAACACCGCGAGCAGGACCAGCCCGGCGGCGAACACCCCGAACACAATGTCGAACTGGGCGGCGTTCAATGAGTGGTTCGTTCGTGCGTGGTGCATGCCACCGACGGCAATGACGCCACCGAGCAGCGCGCAGCATAGCCAGATGTTCAGGCCCTGCACCAGGTGCGGCCGCACCTGGCGGCGAAGCGGGTGGCCGAACAGCCGGGTTTCGAGCCGCCCGGGCCGCGCTGCCCACGCCCACACGCGCGAGAGCGCCAAAACGAGGGGCAGCAGAACGCACACGGCCGCCAGCCCATAGAGCCACAACCCGCTGTCCTGGTAGAGGTAGGCGAAGACCACCAGCGCCCAAAGCACCAGGACCAGGCTGCGTTTGGAGACTGCGACGGTGCGCCCATTGGACGCAGCGTCCTCGGATTCCCGAAGCGCGAGCGGCAGTGCGATCAGGGTCCCGGCGATCATCACGAGTGTCGACGTGTCCAGGTCGGGATACCCCAGCCAGAAGCAGGCGAAGGCCGCTGACATGGCCGCGGCCACACCGAAGTTGCGCGGTGTGGGCCTGACCGACCGCCTCGTTGCCTCATCGTCGGAGCGCGTGCTGAAGGCCAGCAGCAGGCCGTAGGGGA
Source organism: Arthrobacter sp. (assembly GCA_046717065.1). Lineage (GTDB taxonomy): Bacteria > Actinomycetota > Actinomycetes > Actinomycetales > Micrococcaceae > Arthrobacter. The sequence goes on from JBKJVX010000098.1 coordinate 21,802, forward strand.
TCAAGCCGTCCAGTCCCAGGAAGAACACCGCGGCAACAAAGGCGACCACGGCAAGGACGACAAGCACCAGCCTTCGCCTGTTCTTGTGCCACCGGGCAGGCCGAGACGGTTCCTGTCCTGCGGCCGTCAGCGCCTCGGTCGTCGTGTCATGTTCCATGGCTGGCTTTCAGGGGTCGTTGACGCATGTGTTGGGAGTTCAACGGGAGTACCAAACGGAGAAATGATGTGACACCAACCTCCGTGGGTAATACACCTAGTCCACTTGATCGAGGATGCGGAGCACGGCGTCCGCAGCTATCCGCGGTTGGTCTAGGTACACATAGTGGCCGGCATCCCGTACTTCCGACACGATCCCCGCCGGGGCCAGTTGGGCGAAGTCGACTTGGCCCGCGATCCAGGCGTCCTCATCCTCGACTTCCCACACCTCGTCGCGGTAGCCGCCGGAGTCGTGGCGAAGAATCTCGAAGGGGATGTCGGGCCATGCTGTGACCTGATCGACTTCGCGGGCACTGACAGTACCGTCCCAGTGGGGCTGGAAGTCGGTGCGGTCATATTTGTGGGCGAAGGATGGGACGGTCGGATCGAACAGGGCCACTCCAGAAACGGCTTCTGGGTGCAGGCCCACGAAGAGACGCACGGTGAGTCCTGCGATGCTGTGCCCAACAAGGACAACCGGACGGTCGACTTCAGCGGCGTTGAGGGTGGCGTGGAGCGCGGCCGCTGCGACGCTCGCTGTCATGGGGCCGGCCACCCCTGTGCTCTGGCCCACGCCCGGATAGTCCCAGGCGCAGGTACGGACGTCCGGCCCGAGGCTTTCCCGGAACGGTCCCCAAATGTTGGCGTCGTCCCCCATACCGGCCAAGAGGATAACGCTTGTATTTTCCGTCGCTCTGGCAGTCCAAATGCGCCTGGCCTCCCGGGACGGGGTAGTTGCCGGTCGAGCAACCGGAAAGGGTCAACACCGCAAGGGCAGAGACAATAAGAGGGCGCTTTACCTTTTCACCCGTCGAGTACCCGTGCGTGCCGTCACTGTGGGACACGGGCGCTGTAAACGTCGTCGAAGAGCCCCGGTATTCCTAGTGTTCCGTACCATTCGAGCACGCGTTCGGGTTCCAGGGCGGTCACCCGGGGCCGGAACGTCATTCCGCCCGCGCCCGGGGGACCATTTTAGACTGGGTCTCTGTTCGACCTCGATCTCCCGGCTGGCCTGGGTAATGAACGGGTTTCAGTCCGGGCAGGCCCCGAAGTCGGTGAGGATTTGCCACACCACGTCTGGCCTTAACTCGACGTGGGGTTGTAACTGAGATGGTTTCCAATTCCGCCTGCTAACTAGCTGACACGGGACTCTGGGAAGTATTTCCGGGATGAACGTATAGGAGTGGGGCAGTTCCGGCCCCGGCCTGCGTCCGGGCAGCGGCGGGAAGATTCAGTGTGCTTGTGCGGGCTGGACGGCTGGACGGGCGGTTCGGGCGGGTCCTTGGGCTCGCCGGTGGATGAAGTATTCGGCCACCATCAGGCTGAGGACCCATGATGCCCCGATCAGCAGCGCCCGGGTCAGCTCATCCACTGGCCCTATCAGCATGATCCAGGGGATGGTCACGACGACGATGGTTCCCTGGGAGATGCCGATGGCGTAGGCCCGGGACATCCATTCACTGTGACGGACGTAGTTCCGGCGCCGTACGGAGATGAATCCCAGGACGATGAAGGCGACCATGGCGGAGCCGAAGACGAGCCTCAGGACGAGAAGGAGGGGTCCGTCCAGGGGTGGGAGGTCGTAGAAGACTGCCATCCACAGGCCGGAGAGGGCGGCGAGCAGGCCGGTGGGAGCAAGGATGCGTCCGGCGATTTTGTGCCAGCTGAGCCTGCCGCGTTTGCCGCGGCGGAGCGAGGGCATGAACTGGAACGCCCCGAGGACCAGGTACACCGTGACGGTGGGGATGTGGATCAGCACGGGGATGGGCGAGTCAAAGAACCTTGTGTTGTCCGGCGTAATCTGACCTCCCGACAGTTCGGTCAGGCGCGTTGCGCCGGCGATGATCGGGACGAGGCTGAGGAGTATCAGGGCGGCGGGTACGAGCCATCGGGTACGGGGTGGCTTGGGGCGGGAGCGGGGAAGGGTTTGGGCTGTCATGGTGTCGCTCTCTGGTGGGTGGGCTCACGCACTCGGGTTGAGTCGGTCCAGGAACCCCCAGAGCTCCTTGTGATTGTGCTGGAAACAGGCGTGGCCGTCGCGGCCTCGGCTGCATTATGCAGGCGTGGGTGACGCCGCACGGTTCGTTGGAGGATCGAGCGGGCCTTGGTCGAGCCGGAAGGGCGGGTACTTGTCACTCATCAAGGCCGCATACGAGATGGTCCGCACAGTCCATCGGTTGATGCCCATCAGCAGGTCGAAGATCCCATGACGGTAAACGCCGGTGAAGAGCAGGATGACTGCGGCGATGCATACCAGCAGGCTGAGCAGAGAGATGCTCGCCGTTGAGGAGGAGGCTGCGCTGCCGGTGAGGGCGGCAACGATGAGCAGCTGCGGCAAGGCGAACAGCCAGGACTTGAACAGTACCTTCCAGTGGGAGAGCTTCACGGGGTAGGCAACGTCCAGTTCCGCCGGGTAGTCGCTGCGGGCGAGGGTAAAGGGCGGATAGCGGTCGGTGCCAAGGACGCCGTAGGCGTAAAACGTCACGCGCCAGTTCCAGCGGAGGACTCCGACGGTGAATTGGAAGAACGAAGCCGGATAGCGGCCGGTGATCAGGATCGCGAAGCCTGCTGCCACGGTTACGACCAGGAATGCGACCCAGAACAGGGCCAGGATGATGTAGTGGGGAATGACGAGGACCCATTTGACCAGCCAGAGCCAGCGTGACAGTCCGGGATCAAGATGCCCGGTAAGTTGTGCCGGCTCGTTTCCGATCCGGTCTGCTTCCTGCGAGGCCCCGGGGGCGATCCCTCGTCCCAGGCCTGCAGCCCCGACGAGGATTAGGACCAGCGCCACGCCGATGGCAAGCAGCGCCGTCGTGAGACCGTCCACTTCCGGCGGAAGTGAACGGTAGGCCGACAACATACCGACCGCGGCGAGCCCGAGCAGGACCCCTACCACTAGGACTGCCATGGGCAGTGCGGGCATTTTTGCTACTGGCGAGTCTGGCGCCCGGGGAGAATTGCCGGGCATTGACGTTGACATGGCGATCTTCTTTCTTGGGGCCGACGGCTGGCGTGCCAGGAGCTGACACCGGCCTGCCGGTTGCCAGCAGCACGGTTCGTACGGCGTACGCCTACCATACCGTACATAGTACGAATAGGCGATAGCTCCAGTCCCTATTAATCCGGCAAACGCTGGTACGTTTCTGGCCCAGCCATTCCGGCTAACCGCCAGGAACTTTAACTGACGGCCGGACGGCTGCCAGACCCGGCTTCCGGTGCGCTAATCGACCTGGCGAGTCCGTCGAGGATGACATTGAGTCCGAAGTCGAACTCGTCCCCGAAGTCATAACCGGGCTTGAGGACGTGTTCGGTGGCAATCTCAACCAGGCGCGGGTACTGCCCACCGGAGAAGAGCTTCACGATTGATGAAGTGACCTCGGATGCTGCGTCCGGACCATGGAAGGGCAGCGCCGCTTCCTGGAGGGCGGCCCCGTAGATGTAGCTGTCCAGCAGTGCATACGCGTGCGCCGTCATCTGGACGGAGAATCCCGCGGACCGAAGGGTAGCAAGGGTGGCCTCGTGATGGCGCAGGGTCGCAGCCCCCGGGGATGCCCGGGTCTCCAGCAGCCCCACCGCCCAGGGGTGGCGCTTGAGGGCACGGCGCACCGCGTGAGCCCGGCGGTGCATCTGGTCCCGCCACTCCCCCGCCGGGGACGGCGGCTCGATTTCGTCGAAGACCATGTCCACGATGCCGTCAAGAATCTCATCCTTGTTGGCCACGTAGTGATAAAGCGACATCGGCTTCGTCCCCATGCTGTTCGCCAGGGAACGAATGGTCAAAGACGCGATTCCCGACTCATCGGCGAGATCGAGGGCGCATCTGAGTACCCTTCCCCGGCTGAGTGGAATGCGTTTCGGGGGCAGGTTTTGCGTGCTGACTGACATGATGGCTCCCAGCCGTATCGATTTTAGTACTATGTACGCTACCATGGCCGTACAGCGTACGAAATGACGCTCTAAATCCAACAGTCCCAGGAGAGCGGCCATGACCTCACACGGTCGGAGCGTCACAGAAAGTCCGTCCGAACGCGCAGCATCGGCAGTAGAAACTCCTATGCGGGCCATAGTGCAGGAGATTTACGGGGCCGCCGATGTCCTGCACCTGGCGCGCATTGCCCGCCCCGCAATCGGCGAAAAGGAGGTTCTGGTCCGGGTGCACGCGGCGGGACTGGACCGGGGCACCTGGCATGTCACCAGAGGCCTGCCCTACGCGCTGCGGCTGGTTTACGGGATCCGCGCCCCCAGAAACCCTGTCCCCGGACTGGATCTGGCGGGCACCGTCGCAGCAGTCGGGGCAGCGGTAACCAGGTTCTCCGTTGGGGACAATGTTTTTGGTTTCGGGAAAGGTCCGTTTGCTGAGTTCGCCGCCGCCCGCGAAGACAAACTTGCCCTTAAACCTGCAAACCTGACGTTCGAACAGGCGTCGGTCGTTCCAGTATCGGCCAGTACAGCACTGCAGGCACTCCGCGCCGCCGGCCCCATAACGCCCGGGCAGAAGGTACTGGTCGTGGGCGCCTCAGGCGGGGTCGGCAGCTACGCCGTGCAGCTGGCCAAAGCAGCTTGGGCCGAGGTCACCGGCGTGGGCAGCACCGCCAAATTGGACCTTGTGCGCTCCCTCGGCGCCGACCACGTCCTTGACTACACACGCCAGGACTTCGCCGACGGCACCGAACGGTACGACCTGATCCTGGACATCGCAGGAAACCCAACCCTTACCCGGCTCCGCAACGCCCTCACCCCCACGGGAACGGCTGTGATCACCGGCGGGGAGGAAGGCGGATCCTGGACCGGGAGCATGGACCGGCAACTCCGTGCCATGGTCCTTTCCCCGTTCATCAGCCAGAGGCTGACCATGGTGATGGGCAAGGAAAACGCAGCGGACCTCGAGCACCTCCGGGGACTCATTGAAGCCGGCACCCTCACACCGGTCATTGACCGCACGTACACCCTAGAGCAGGTCCCGGACGCCATGCGCTACTTCGACGCCGGCAAAGCCCGCGGAAAAATCGCCATCACCATCCAGACCCCACAAAGCCAAGAGAGAAGCAGCACACCATGACCGTTTCAGCCCCGCACGGCGCCTTGCATACCAACGGCAACCAACCCACCAGATCCCTGCGCGCACCGAGCCTGATCGCCGGAGCCGGCCTGCTGCTCATGGCTATACTGTCCGTTTGGGGGAACTTCGGCGTGCTGGAAAACCTCATCACCACAGGCGACACAGCGAAGACCGTTGCAGATATTTCCGCTTCAGAAGCACTGTTCCGCATGGGCGTAGCCGCCCTGGTAGCCGTCGTGGTTCTGGACGTCATCGTCGCCGCAGCGCTGTTCGCGGTGTTCGCGTCCGTGAACCGTGGAGTATCGATGATGGCGGCCTGGTTCAGGGTCGCTTACTCGGCTGTCTTCCTCGTTGCGATTTGCCGGCTCCTGGAAGTGCCTGCACTCCTGACCGGCGACCCGGATCAGGCGATGCGGGTTCTGGACGCCTTCGATGCCACCTGGAAAGTCGGGCTGGTCCTCTTCGCCCTCCACCTGCTGCTGATCGGCTACCTGGCCTACAGGTCCGGGTTCATGGCCAGGATTTTCGGCGTCCTGCTCACCATCGCCGGGTTGGGCTACCTCGCTGACGGATTTGCCGCCATCCTCGTCGCTGATTTCCCGTTCAGCTTCGCCGTGTTTGTTTTCGGCGGCGAAGTAGCACTCATCTTCTGGCTGCTCATCAGGGGCCGCCAGATCCGGGTCCCCGCCTCTTCCCCGATTCCCGGAAAAGACATGCCATGAAACAGGACCACAAACACGAAATGAACGGCCCGGTCGTGCTGACCACCGCCGCCCCGGAAGGCGGCCGGAACGCCCAAAGGGACCGGCCCGCAGTCGCTGGATTGGCTGCCTTCCGCTTGAACCTGATGCGGGGCGGTTACCTGCTGATGGCAGTAGGACTCATCATCGTCAAATGGCCCCTCCTGATCCAGGCCGCTTCCATGCCCGTGCCGGACGGGGTGATCGTCTGCATCCTGACAGCGATGTCGCTCCTGGCACTCCTGGGCCTCAGATATCCCATCGGGATGTTGCCGATTCTCTTGTTCGAGGTCACCTGGAAAGTGCTTTGGTTGGGGGTCGTGGCCCTACCCCAGGTTCTCGCCAACGACATGGACACCGCCACTGCCGACATGCTCTTCAGCATCCTCTTCGTGGTCGCCATCCTGGCCGTGACCCCTTGGGACTACGTATGGAAGCGCTACGTACTAACTGCCGGGGAAAGCTGGGGACGAACCGCCTGATGGCGCTTACGTCCGGGTAAGCCCATCGAGCACTTTGTGCAGTCCCCACGCGTATTGCTCGGTGGAGGCGTACCCCGCCATGACAGCAGCTGCTCCTGCGGACAGCGGGTAACTGCCGGCCGGGATCGCCGAGAACCCCTCAAGGCGGGAGGCAATTTTCTCCGGTTCCGAAATTCCCCTGTGCCCGTCACCCAGCTCTGCCGTCTCGAGGGCCACTGAGCCGAAGACGTAGACGATCAGCAGGTAGGACGCCCTCGCCGCCTCGCCGGCGTCAAGCCCGGAATCACGAAGCGTTTCCATCAGGTGCTCGTTCAGGGCAAGGGCCCGCGGCCCGTCCATGGGTCCACCGATCATCAGGTTCACCGCTCCCGGATGGGCGGTGAGCCGCTCCCTGAGTTCCAACGCCAGGGACTCGATCCGCAGGCGCCACGGAACGTCGTGGTCCGAGAACACTGCCAGGTCAACCTGCCCCAGCAGGTGTTCAACAATGGCCTTCTCCACGGCCGCCTTGTCGGGGAAGTACGTATAGACCGCGTTCGGCGCTACGCCAACCCGGGCCGCAATCCCCCGCACGGATGCCGCCTTCACACCCCCCTCATTCAGGAGCTCAAGGGCTGCGTCCATGATCGCGTTCTCGGTCAGGGTCCTGCGCGGGCCAGGTTTCGAACTGCGTGCCTGCGTCGTCATCAAATCCCTCTCTTGACTTTCCTCTGTACAGCGTACACTATTTGTACAGCGTCCAGTTTGTACGCCGTACAGAAATCGGCAGGGAGACCGCCATGAATACCAGCCCAACCACAAAACTCCAGATCGCCACCGGCGGGCTTTTTGCCCTCAGTGCCTTAGCGTTCGCGGCAGCGGCCACCGCCCTGTCGGTGATGTTTGACTGGCCGGACGTCCTGCGGGAGCCGGCCGAGGTGGTGCTTCCCGCCTTTACCGCCGGCGGGCCTGCACTGGTGTGGGCCTGGTTCGCGGCGGCCTGGACCTATGGGCTCCTGGCCATCCCGGTCCTGCTTCTGCCGGCAGCACTCGGCCTGCAGGGGAATCCCGTTGTGAAGGTTGCCACCTATGCCGGAGCTGCCTCGGTGCTTTTGTCACTCATCGGGTTCCTGCGCTGGGTGTTCGTCGTCCCGGCGCTGGCCGGCACCTACGCGGCAGGGGACGGGCAGACTCGGGCTGCTGTGGCCGCTGCGTGGACAGCACAGCACCAGTTCGGCGGGGCGCTGCTGGGCGAGCACCTGGGCCAGCTGCTGGTGATCGGATGGTCCGCCGCTGTCAGCATCGTGATCCTGCGTAGCGGGATTCTTCCCCGATGGATCGGCGCCGCCGGCCTCGCCACCAGCAGTATCTACCTGCTTAACCAGGGCGACATCCTTGCCACCGCCGTCCCCGGGTTCCCTGCCTGGGACCTCGCCGGCCTTCTCGGCAGCACCGGCTGGGGCCTCTGGATCACTGTGCTCGGCATCAGCATCCTGATGAAGCGATCAGCAGTGGGAAGCCCCGCTCCCGTTACGCACGTCCATCCTGCCCTTCACGGCCTTGCCTAAGGAACTGACACCATGACCCACGCTATGACTCCGCGGGCAATCACTATCCGGGCCTGGTTGCTGTGGACAACCAGCTTCCTGGCACTGCCACTGGGCGGATACGCCGGCACCATCATCACCGGCCGCATCGACGACCCGCTCTCAGCGCTCATCGGCGGGGCCATCGCCGGCCTCATCATCGGCACCGGGCAGGCACTTACCAGCAACCACAGGCTCCGGTCAGCCACCTGGACCCCGGCGACCGTCCTTGGCATGAGCGCCGGACTGGCCCTGGGCTCCGCGGCCGCAGGCTACCGCACCAACCTTCCTGATCTTGTCCTGATGGGAGCGCTCAACGGCCTCATCTTGGGTGTCGCCCAGGCACTTGCCCTGCCCCGGCAGTTGGGCCGTCGCCGCTGGATCTGGGCAGCGGCAATGCCTTCCCTGTGGAGCCTCGGCTGGACCGTCACCACCCTGGCCAGAATCGCCGTTGATCAGCAATTCATCATTTTCGGCGCCAGCGGCGCCGTCCTCGTCACAGCAATCACAGGCCTCCTCCTGAACCGCCTGCTGCCCGCCGCGGAGCCACCCCGGCCCGCGATCGCCCCCATCGCGGCAAAGGTTCACTCATGAATACCGGCCTGCACGTCATCTTCGGCGCGGGCGCGATCGGGCTTGCCACCTTCGATGCTCTCCGCCGCCGGGGCCGCACCGTCCGCATGGTCAACCGCTCCGGCATGGCGCAGGTACCCAAGGACGTCGAAGTTGTGGCCGGTGACGCCGCCGACCCGGTCTTCACGGCCCGCGCAGCCGAGGGTGCCGCCGTCGTCTATCAGACGATGAACCCGCCCTATCACCAGTGGACCGCCCAGTTCCCCGCGCTGCAGGCCGGGGTGCTGGCGGCCGCGGAAGGCACAGGCGCCCGGCTGGTCAGCATGGAAAACGTCTACATGTACGGGCGCCCGGCAGGACGCCCACTGACCGAAGACCGAACCAACAACGCCCACACAACGAAGGGCCGCCTTCGCGCCGACATGGCTGATGAACTCCTGGGCGCCCACCGTGCAGGGCGGGTAGAAGTTGCCATCGGCCGGGCCTCCGATTACTTCGGTCCGCGCGGCGGGGCACAATCAAACCTCGGCGACCGAGTCTTCCCCGCAGCCCTGGCCGGGAAAACCAGCACAGTCCTGGGCGACCGGCACCAACCGCACACCTACACCTACATCCCTGACATCGGCGAAGGCCTCGCCGTCCTGGGCGAACACCCGGACGCGCCCGGAGAAATCTGGCATCTGCCCAACGCCCCCCGCACGCACACCACCCAGGAACTCGTAGACACCATCTACCGTCAGGCCGGCCAACAGCGAACCAGGATCCGCACGGTCCCGCCAGTTCTCCTGCGCGTCCTGGCCCTCACCAACCCAGTCGTGCGGGAACTCCTCGAAATGCAGTACCAGTTCGAAGAACCCTTCATCGTTGACAGCAGCAAAATCACCACAAGGCTCGGCGCCGCAGCCACTCCCCTGGACCAGGCCATCGCAGAAACACTCAACAGTTACACCAACCTCAGCCAGCCCCATCCGGAAGGAGCACGATCATGAAACGCAACAGCATCAGGTCAACGGAGGGCAAAACCGTGATCGTCACCGGCGCAACCGGAGGGATCGGCCGGGCCACTGCCCATGGCCTGGCCCTGATGGGAGCCCACGTCGTCATCGTTGGCCGGGACCCACAACGCACTAAAGAAGCCGCCGAAGCGATCCGCGAAGCAACCGGCGGAAAAGTGGACGCCTTCGTCGCCGACCTGTCTTCCCAAGCCCAGGTACGCCGACTCGCAGATGAGCTACTTACCGCCCTCCCCCGCATCGATGTCCTGATCAACAACGCCGGAGGGTACTGGAACACCCGCCACACGACAGAAGACGGGATCGAGCACACCTTGGCCTTGAACCATCTCGCACCGTTCCTGCTCACTAACCTGCTCCTGGAGAGGCTTCAACTGAGCGGGTCGGCACGGGTGATCACCGTATCCTCCAACGCACAAGGCATGGGGCGCATCAACTTTGATGACCTTCAGGGCAAGCACTCCTATTCAGGCGCTGCGGCCTACAACCAGTCCAAACTGGCGAACCTGCTCTTCACGTTCGAATTGGCCAGAAGACTGGAAGACACCTCAGTAACAGCCAATGCCCTGCACCCCGGATTGGTGAGCACCGGGTTCGGAGCGGAGGACCCCGGACGTGCCCAGCGGCTGCTCGTCCCGCTACTGCGCCCCTTCATGCTGACGACAGACCAAGGCGCGGCAACCACAATCCACCTGGCCTCCGCTCCCGAACTCACAGATGTCAGTGGACGCTTCTTCGCCCGACGCAAGCCCCGCCGATCCTCCAACGCCAGCTACGATCAGGCCTCAGCGGCACAGCTATGGCAGGTCAGCGCCGACATGACCGGCCTGACCAAGATCGATTGAATCCCGTAAGGCGCGGTGAGGGCGATCGGGAGGAAGATTAGCTATCGAGTGGATGTTTCCGTCGGATCAATTCCCAAGCCGTCCCCTCGTCCTGAGTCGAGACTAGGTATCAGATCGTCCATGCTGTTCATAGAACCGTGGGCAGCCTTTGTAATGCGGCACGCGACAACGCATTCCGGCCAGCACCGCGGTGAGGAGTCCGCAGGGATTACCTGTGCCTCCAAGGTGTTTTTGCCCTATGCCCAGGATTGCCCTTTCACGTTAGGGTCTGCAGTGGGGCGTTACCTACATTTCCGGAGTGTAAGTAGGCACCGCCTCATGCGACCGGAACCGCGTAAAACCGTGCGGGTAAGAACACCTCGCACACTGCCATCTGCAGGACAGCGGCTGGCTTTCCCGCATGCTGAATAGCCCTCCGCCGAAGTCCTCCCTCAACCCTGTTTCTTTCGGGGACAGGTAGAAGGGCCCTTCAGGGGCACCCAACCCGGAGACCTCCAACCAACTCAGGCCCCGACGGTGATGAAGAAACCCAGACGCTCTCGTCCCCGGTTGGACCAGGAGTACCGGCAGTCCGTACGGGCGAGGGTGACGAATAGCGGGTGTGGGGTAGTTACTGATGGGCACGCCGTCCGGCGTGTGCAGGACAATCCCTTTGGAGGGGATTGTCATGAAAAGGATCAACCGTATTCTGACCATAGCCACCGCGGTCTCGCTGGCCGCCATCACCGGGTGCGCGGCCCAAGGCGGGTCACCCGCCCTGCCGCCCGCAGCCAGCTCCGCTGATGGGTCGGCCCAGGCCGGCGCAGCGGTCATCACAATTAAGAATTTCAAGTATGAGGTTCCGGCGTCGGTGAAGCCCGGAGCGACGGTGATGGTCACGAACGAGGACAGCGCCCCGCATACGCTCACGGTCAAGGACCAGGGTGGGTTCGATATGGAGGTCCCTGGGGGTGGGACGGTGATCTTCCCGGCGCCGGACGCTCCGGGTGAGTACGACATTATCTGCACCTTCCATCCGCAGATGACCGGGACACTGGTGGTGAAATGAACCGCCCGGGAATGAAACCCCATGGACGCTCTCGCTGGGTGTTGCGTGTTGGTGTTGCGGCGGGCCTGGTGGTCAGCGCGGTGATCCATGTCCAGCTCGCCCCGGGCTACCAGCAGGCAGCCCCCGGCGGCATCGGCCAAGGCACCCTGTTCCTGGTTCAGGCCGCAGCTGCGGCCCTGGTCGCGGTATTTCTCCTGCTCCGATGTTCACGGTTGGCTTTCTCTGCCGCCGCGGTGGTGGCGTTGTCGTCCCTGGCCGCCGTCATCCTCTACCGGTATGTCCAGGTCCCGGCTGTCGGGCCGCTGCCGTCAATGTATGAACCGGTCTGGTACACCGCCAAGGTCATCACTGCCATCGCCGAAGCAGCCGCAGGGGCCCTGGCGGTGGCCGGCTACGCCCTGCTTCACAAGGGACAGGCCGTACCAGGGCGGGTCGGCCGGGACCCGCGCCGCGGCGCCCCTGCTGCCTGACCCTTCCTCCAGTGGTCGGGAAGGGTGCGCCTCTGCGTGACTCCACACCGGTGGCCTGCAGAAACATTTGAACCAAGCCACATCCGCACCCATCCTTTCGTGCAGCGGTGGCGAAGCACTGTTGTCCCTTCGCTTGGGGCGCCAACATCACATGCGCGTGTATGAGGAGAAATTGCAATGAATAAGACACTCCGCTTTATGGCAGTTCCCACATTGGCTTTGGGCGCCCTTGCCCTTTCCGGTTCCCCCGCGATGGCCGCAGACGGTTCTTACCAGTCAACCCTGAAGCAGCTCAACGGCAGCGCCGGCTCGGGCACCATCACTGTTGATGTCACGGGCAACCAGGCCCACGTCGTCTTAAAGGTTTCAGGCATGCCCGCAACCTTCATGGACGCCCCGTACCCGCACG
>JBKJVX010000099.1:0-22233 GCA_046717065.1 Arthrobacter sp.
TCGGGGAAGAACAGGACCCGCTGGCCCCGTTCGAACGCCCATTCCAGGACCACCTTGGCGTTGGAGGAGGTGCAGACGATCCCGCCGTTGCGGCCGCAGAAAGCCTTCAGGGCGGCGGAGGAATTCATATAGGTGACCGGAATGACCGGAACCCGCCCCTCGGCGTCGGCCTCGGTACCGAAGATTTCTTCGAGCTGTTCCCAGCACTCTTCCACGGAGTCGGTATCCGCCATGTCCGCCATGGAGCAGCCGGCGGCGAGGTTCGGCAGGATGACGGCCTGTTCCGCGGTGGAGAGGATGTCCGCGGTCTCAGCCATGAAGTGCACGCCGCAGAAAATGATGGCCTCGGCGTCAGGCCGGGTGAGGGCGGCGTTGGCCAGCTGGAACGAGTCGCCCACGAAGTCGGCGTACTGGATGACTTCGTCGCGCTGGTAGAAGTGCCCCAGGATGACGGCCCTGTCCCCCAGGGCAGCCTTCGCGGCCAGAATCCTTTTGCCCAGCTCGGCGTCGCTGGCCAGCTTGTACTCTTCCGGCAACTGCCCCTGGCGGGGGGTTGCCGGAGGTGCAACGTCCGCGCTGGAAGCGCCCGGGCCGTAGGCCGGGATGCCGGCGAGCGCCTCTGCAAGGTCGTAGTCCCACGGGCCCTTGGCCAGCGCGGGGCTGCAGGTGCTGCCCTTTGCAGTTGCGCCTTTTTCGGCCTGTTCGCGCGTGATCAGCTGGATTGCTGTGTTGACGCTGCTCATGGTGTGCTCCTGTTGTCTGGGTCAAGGCCGGGCCGGCCGGTGAAGCGGTAGAGGCGGGGAGGGCGGTGCTTGCCGCCCTGGAGGTATTCGCCGGTTTCCTCGATGTCCGGGGTGGATTTGAGTTGCCGGCGGAAGTTGGCGGGGTCCAGTTGCCTGTCCAGCACTGCCTCGTAGACCTCCCGGACCTGGGCGAGGGTGAAGTATTCGCCCAGCAGGTGGTAGGCCACGGAGCCGTAGGCCAGCTTGTTTCGCAGCCGCCAGAGTGCGTAGTCCACGATCGCGTTGTGGTCGAAGGCCAGGTTCCCCAGCCGGTCCGCCCGGAACCACCGGACGTTCTCCGACTCGTCCGCGAGCGCGGCTTCAGTGGGCTGGACCAGCGCCCAGTACACGATCGAGACCACCCGCTGGGTGGGTGAGCGGTGGAGACCGCCGAAGGCATACAGCTGCTCAAGGTAGCTGGGAGCGAGGCCAGTGGTCTCCCCCAGGTTCCGCGCTGCCGCGTCCTGCAGGGATTCGGCGTGGCTGAGGGGGCCTCCGGGCAGCGCCCAGAGGCCCTTATACGGCTCCCGGATCCGGCGCACCAGGGGCAGCCACAGTGTTGGCCGGCCGGAGCTTTCGCTGGGGCGCAGCGCAAAGATGACAGTGGAGATAGCCAGTGAAGGCGGAGCCGCCTGGCGCTCCGAGACGTTTGCCGAGCTCGAGTACATGGTCCACCGCCTCCGGCCTGCGGGACCTCTTTGCTGGCGTCCCGATTAGTTATGGTCATCTTGACCAAAACTAATTCTACGGGCAGCACCCGCTGAATTGCCAAATATTTCAGCCCACGCTTCCCGGGCTCCTCCCGGCGTGGACATGAGCTGAGTACCTGCAGCAGGTTTGGAGGCGGTAAATTCAAGGGGTCCCACAGGAGCCACCGCACACAACCCCAAGAAGGTCCAGTAGCAAAATGACGATGAAGTCCACCGAACTGCGCCCGAAGGGCCACCTGGGCCACAGCATGAAACCCCGCCAGCTCACCATGATGGGCCTGGGCAGCGCCATCGGCGCCGGGCTGTTCCTGGGGTCCGGGGCCGGGGTCCAGGCTGCCGGCCCGGCAGTGCTCATCTCCTACCTGGTGGCCGGCACCCTGATCATCCTGGTGATGTGGGCGCTGGGCGAGATGGCTGCCGCCAACCCGAACAGCGGCGCCTTCTCCGTGTATGCCGAACGTGCGCTCGGAAAAACAGCCGGTGCCACCATCGGCTGGCTGTGGTGGCTGCAGTTGGTAGTGGTGATCGCCGCAGAGGCGCTGGGAGCGGCCGGGCTTCTCTTTACGATCTGGCCAGTGATTCCGGTCTGGGCGCTGGCACTTGTTTTTATGGTCGTCTTCACCGCCATCAACCTCACAGGCGTCCGCAACTTCGGTGAGTTCGAGTTCTGGTTCGCCATCCTCAAGGTCGCCGCGATCGTCCTGTTCCTGGTGGTGGGCGCTGCCCTGCTGCTGGGCCTGCTGCCCGACGTTGCGTCCCCCGGCCTGGCCAACCTGACGTCGGACTTTGCCCCCGCCGGCCTTGGCGGGATCGCCTCCGCGCTCTTTGTGGTGATCTTCGCCTTCGGCGGCACGGAGATCGTCTCGGTGGCGGCGGCAGAGACGGAGGATCCGGAACACAGCGTGGGGAAGGCCATCAGGACTGTTGTGTGGCGCATCCTGGTCTTCTACATCGGCTCCGTTTTCGTGATCGCCGCCGTCCTTCCGGCAACATCGGAAAGCCTCGCCTCACCATTTGCCGGCGTTCTGGATGCCGCCCGCATCCCCGGCGCCGCAACGGCTATCACCCTGGTGGCCGTCGTCGCGCTCCTTTCGGCGTTGAACGCCAACCTCTACGGGGCCTCCCGCATGGTCTATTCCCTTGCCGAGCGGGCCGAAGCACCGCGGTTCCTTACCCGGCTGAGCGGCGCCAGCGTGCCCATGCTCGCTGTTGGGGTGTCCGTGGCCTTCGGCTTCGTCGCCACAGTCCTGGAACTGCTGTTCCCGGAGCGGATCCTTCCTGCCCTGTTCCAGCTGGTGGGATCCACCTGCCTGGTGGTGTGGGGCAGTGCGCTGGTCTCGCAGCTGATCCTGCGGCGCCGGGCAGACCGGGAGGGCATGCCGCTGCCCCTGCGGATGAAGGGCTTCCCGGCCCTGACCAAGGTGGGACTCGTACTGCTCGGCCTGATTTTCGCGGTGGGCTTCAGCGCCGAGAGCAGCCGCATCCAGCTCTTCAGCACTATCGGACTGATTGCCGGTATCGCGGCGGCCTGCGCCCTGGCCGGTCGATTAAAAGCGAGGACGACCCACTCTAAATAGCCGCGTTGAATGCCGCTCTGACCGGCGACGACGGCTTATAGTTCCACCGCTTGGGCGTGGCGGCAAGGCAGAATCCGGGGTGGAATTTCCGGCACTTCCGGCAGGTAGAGTAGTCCCGAAGGACGAGGTTCCACGCGCCGGGTCCGCCTGTGCGCCGTAGTTGATGAGGACTGGCACCATGAGCGGCAGGCACACCGGCGAGCAGCATTCGCACACTGTAGAGGGAACAGATCCCCAGTTATATGTGGGGGTGCATGATCCTGCGGTGGACGCCGGGCTCCGGCCCGTTCTGCTGCTGCACGGCTTCTCGTCCTCCAGCAAGCTGAATTGGGAGGACACCGGCTGGGTGGGGGCGTTGCTTGATGCCGGCCGCCGCGTTATCACTGTGGACCTGCCCGGGCACGGCCGCAGCGGGGCGCCGGAGGACATGGACTCCTACTCCCCCAGCAGGATCCGGGCGGACCTGCTGCAGGTAGCGTTCGACGCCGGTGTGCGCCCTTTGCGGGACGGAGACCCTTCCAGCGGGCTGGACATAGTGGGTTATTCCCTGGGTTCCCGGCTCGCCTGGGAGTTCGGCGCCACCCAGCCCGAGATCGTGCACCGGCTGGTGCTGGGCGGGCCGAACGTCGCGGATCCGCTCGCGGCCTTCGATCTCGTTGCAGCGCAGGATTACCTCGCGGACGGGACCCCGATCGCTGACGAGTCCACCGCCCGACTGCTCAAGATGGCCCTGCTGCTGCCCAGCAACAACATCTTTGCGCTGCTCTCCCTGGTGGAGGCCATCAAGGCCGAACCCTATGATCCTGCCGAGGCGGTACCCCACGTACCCATGCTCCTGGTGGCTGGGGACAAGGATGAACGCGCCGCCAGCCTGCCGCACCTCGCCGGGCTCGCACGCAGCGCCGGGGCGATGGTTGAAGAGGTGATGCTGCCGGGCCGGAACCACACCAATGCGGTCACCAGCCGGGCCTTCAAGCAGGCAGCCATCACGTTCCTCGCCGTCTAAATACTTCCCGGCAGATACTTCCCCTGTCGCTGCCGGCTGCCTCCTGCTGTCCCTTCCCCGGCGGTAGGCTGAAGTGAGGGCTGGAAAGAGCCGGGAGGGAGCCATAGTGACGCGCTTCGAAGACCGCACGGAGGCTGGCGAGAGGCTGGCCGCGGTACTCGCACAGTTCCGCGGGCGGCCCGGCACCGTTGTCCTTGGCCTTGCCAGGGGCGGCATCCCGGTAGCGGCTTCGGCCGCCAAAGCCCTCTACCTCCCGCTGGGAACAGTCCTGGTGCGCAAACTCGGGATCCCGGGACACCAGGAAACGGCGTATGGAGCGTTGGCGTGGGCGCGTGGCCGGACGGTCCGCCTGCTCAACAAGCCACTGGTGGACAGGGTACTTGAGCACGGAGTGCGCCAGGAACTGCTGGACGAGGTGGAGCAGCGCGAACGCGCCGAACTGCTCCGCCGGGTGAACCTCTATCCGGGAACAGACCAGGATGTTTCCGGCAAAACGGTCCTGCTGATCGACGATGGCCTTGCCACCGGCGCCACCATGCGCGCCGCTATCGAAGCCGTCCGCGGGGGTGGGGCGAAAACCGTGGTGGCCGCCGCCCCGGTGGGCTCGATAGAAGCGGTGTCATCCGTGGAGCGGGTGTGCGACGCCGTGCTGTGCCTGCATCTTCCGGGCAAGTTCCGCGCCGTGGGCAGCTTCTACCGGCATTTTGAACAGCTCACAGACGATGACGCCATCAGCTTCCTGAAGCAGTAGGCATAGTCAAGCAGTCCCAACGCCCCGAGTACGAGGCTGGGCCCGGACCACTGCGGTCCGGGCCCGCGGTCGTTAGTGGTGGCTGACGCCCAGCGGCCGGCCCTTGGTCTCCTTGGCCAGCAGCACCCCGATGGCCGAGATGACACAAAGGACCATAATGTAAATGCCGATGGAACCGGCCCACTTGGTCGTCTGCAGCAGGAATTCGGCGATGGTCGCAGCGAAGGCTCCGCCGAGGATGGCGCCGAAAGCGTACCCGATGGAAATGCCGGAGTAGCGGACATTGGCCGGGAACATTTCGGCGTACATCGCGGACATGGGCCCGTAGGACAGGCCCAGGCCGATAGTGAGGACGAACAATGCAACGCCGTACAGCCAGATGTTCCTGGTGTCGATCAGGGCGAACATGGGAATCATCCACAAGAAGATGATCGCGTAGCCGGTGAGGAACGTCTTGACCCGCCCGATGCGGTCTGACAGCCAGCCGCCCGCCAGGGTGAAGATCAGCCAACCGAACGACGCCAGGGTGGTGGCCAGCAGGACCTGCGGCGTAGGCATCTGCAGCGTTCTGGTGGCGTAGGCGATGAAGAAGGCGATCAGCAGGTAACCGGCCGCGTTGTTGCCGATGAAGATCATGGTGGAATACAGGACAGGCCTCTTGTGGCTGCGGATCAGTTCACCCAGCGGCGCCTTGCTTTCCTGCTTCCGCGCGGCCATTTCCTGGAAGACCGGACTTTCAGCGACAGCTCGGCGGATCAGGTAGCCCACCACGATAAGGACTATGGAAAGCAGGAACGGAACCCGCCAGCCCCAGGCCGCAAAGTCCTCCCTGGACATGCTGGTGTTCAGGAAGAAGAGGAGGCCGGTGGCCAGGATCATGCCGATCGGCACGCCGATCTGCGGGTAGGCACCGAACAGGCCGCGCTTGTTCAGTGGCGCGTGCTCGACGGCCATCAGCGCCGCGCCGCCCCACTCGCCTCCGGCCGAGAAGCCTTGGACGATGCGCAGGGTGATCAGGAGGATGGGCGCCCAGGCACCGATCTGCGCGTAGGTGGGCAGCATGCCGATCAGGGCGGTGGCGGCACCCATCATCACCAGGGTGAAGACCAGCATTGCCTTGCGTCCCAGGCGGTCGCCAAGGTGTCCGGCAACCACGGCGCCCAAGGGGCGGAACAGGAAACTGATGCCGATCAGGGCAAAGGAGAGGATTTGCGCCAGGCCCGGGTTGGACTCGTTCAGCGGCGCCAGGAACAGGGGTGACAGCAGTGTTGCAGTCAGCTGGGCAAAGATGAAGAAGTCGTACCACTCGATCGTGGTACCCACCAAGGTGCCGGCAAGGACTTTGCGCTCCTCACGCCGGGTGCTCGGACCGGCGAGTGTATCCACCTTCGAAGGTGTGGTCATTGAAACTCCATTGTTTTATTCGGCAGGCAGGCTGCCGGGCGCCTTCAGGATTACCGACAGAACGGTCAGTTAGTTGAAAGAGTACTACGGAAGCGTGAGGCAGGACACGCCTTGGCTGAATTTGCGGGCGTAGCGCTCATGTTGTGCCTCCAAAGTCCGTCGCCCGATGGACTGCCGGGGGTCACAAGTTCTATATTTGAACCGCCGTTTCTCCTGGCGGAATGCCGGCCTGCACGGCAAGCGACATCAGAGCCGCAGTACCCTGCCGAGAGCAACCTAGGATGGACAGCATGACTCCCACCGCCGCAGCCCCGGCCGGAGCAGCGCCGGCGCAGGCTTCACCCTCCCAGACGCTTTCCCGCGGCATCCGCGCCCTCGAGATCCTGGCGGCAGCGCCGGGGCCGATGAGCATTGCCGAGCTCGCCGATGCCATGGGTGTCCACCGTTCGGTGGCGTACAGGATACTGCGCACCCTTGAGGACCACTCGCTGCTGGTGCGGGACGACGCCGGACGGGTCCAGCCCGGACCCGGCCTTGCCGTCCTGGCCCGGAGCGTTTCCCGGAACCTCCAGAGTGCTGCGCTTCCCGAACTGACGCATCTGGCCAACACGCTGGACATGACGGCTTTTGTGGCGTTGTGGGACCACCACGACTGCATCACTCTGGTTACTGTAGAACCCCGGCATTCGGGCGCGACGGTAGCCCAGCATCCCGGCACCAGGCACCCCATCAACGCGGGTGCGCCAGGCATCGCCATCCAATCCGCGCTGACTGAAGCTGAGTGGGACCGGCTGGAGACCGGCGTCCCGTACCGTCCCGAAGCCGCCGAAGCCAGGCGCGCCGGGTACTCGGCCAGCCACGACGAGGTCATCGCCGGGGTTTCCTCACTTGCCGCGCCCGTCCGGGTGCCGGGCGGCCGCCCGGCAGCACTCGCCGTCGTCTATATCCGCTCCACGCACGAACCCTCAGCGGTGGGCGCGGCGTTGGCCGAGAGCGCGGCGAGAATCGAACGCCAGCTGGCCTGAGGCCGGTGTCATCGGGCGGACCGGCGGCGAAGCACGACGACGGCCGCGGCCCCGAGGAGTGCCAGCGCGGAGGCCGCGCAGGCGGGAACGAGGAAGGCCGCCGCGTAGCCGTGATCCTGCGCCAGCCCGCCCCCCAGGGATGAGCCGATCGCGGTACCCGCGACAATGCCGCTGGCCAGGGCGGTCATAACGGTGCCCAGCCGTCCCTCCGGTGCCACCACTCCGCCCACGGCGAAGACGGTAACCATAACCGGGCCCACCGGGACACCCAGGATCAGCAACACGGCCACCATCGCGCCAAGTGATGACGGCACCAGCAGAAGGGAAGCCAGTCCTGCCATCAGCGCAGCGGACACCACCCAGCGCCAGGAAAGGCTGAAACGCTGCGGCCAATAGGCAACCGAGAGGGCGGCCGCGGCGGAACTGAGCCCCATGACTGCATACAGCAGTCCGGCTAGTTCCGAGGTGGCATAGCTGGCAGAGAAGGAGCTCAACGCCGCCTGCGTTGAGCCGAAGAACGTGCCCATGCACACCATGGCCACCACTGGCAGAAGGACAGCTGCCGGCATCCCGCCACGCCCGCGGCGTCCCGCTGGTGAAGGTCTGCGGCGTGCCGCCGGTACTGCCCTATGGGTATGGTGGGTGGCGAACGCGGGAACGAGCGTGATGGTCATCGCTGCGGCCAGCGCGAGCGGAAGCCAGGGTGCCAGGAGGCTGGCCAGGATGCCCACGAGTGCCGGTCCCAGCACAAAGGTGACTTCGTCGGCTGTGCTCTCGTAGGAGAGTGCCGTGTCCAGGTCCCGCCGGTTGTCCGGTGCATTGCCTTGCGCCGTCAGCGCCATCCACCGGACGCGGGCCAACGGGCCCACCTGCGGGCAGCTGGCCCCCGCGAGGAACGCAGCGGCCAGCACGACGGCCGGGAAGCCCGCCAGCGCCCCCATGGCAGAGGCTGTAAGGATCAATCCCACGACGGCCAGAGTATTAAGGGCTGCAGCCAGCAACAGGACAGGACGTTGGCCCTGCCTGTCCGCGAGGGACCCCAGGACCGGAGCTCCCAGTGCGGACCCGATGCCCACCGCACCCGCGGCGGTTCCGCCCAGTGCATAGGAACCGCTGTTGGATGTGACGAGGGTCAAGGCGCCTACCGTGAGCATGGCCAGGGGCAGCCGGGCAAGAAGACCCAGGGGAAGGAAGCCGCGGCCGGCAAGTTGTGGAAGCCTGGCGAACCGGCCACCGGAGGAAGGCTGCGGTTTGGCAGCAACCTGGGCGGCGGGAGGGGCGGACTGCCCCGAAGTGGAGGGCTGGCCAGGTGAAAGGGAAGTTGAGGATGTCAATTCGGGCTCGTTCAGTTATGCGCATCGTCCCTCCTCCCGATGCGCCGAACCCGGTAACCGTCCAAGTATATCCGGCCTTCCCGCTCCCTCAGCTTTGGACGTCCAGGGCTTCGGCTATCCGCAGGGTTGAACCGTTTCGTGTCTTCAGCACCTGAAGCTGCGTTCCAATCCGCTGCTTCATCTCCCCTACGTGGCTGACCAGTCCCACTACCCTGCCACCGTCCCGCAGGCCTTCCAAGGCGTCCATCACCTGTTCGAGGGACTGCTCGTCAAGGCTCCCAAAGCCTTCGTCCACAAAAAGCGTTTCGATCTCAACCCCGCCCGACTCCTGCTGGACAACGTCTGCCAATCCGAGAGCCAGGGAGAGCGACGCCATAAAGGATTCGCCGCCTGACAAGGTGGACGTGTCCCGGCGGTGCCCGGTCCATTGATCCACCACTTCAAGCCCCAGCCCGGACTTCGCACCGCGCGCCGCCTTCGCGTCCGTGTGCTGCAGGAGGTACCGGCCGTCGCTCATGGCCACCAAACGTTCAGATGCCGCCAGGGCCACCTGCTCCAGCCGCGCTGCCAGTACGTAGCTGTTCAGGCTCATGCGGTACGTGTTGTCTCCCCTGCCGGCCGCCGCGTCCGCCAGGCCGGAAAGCATGCGGGCACGCTCGGCGGGCCCGCGGGCGGACCCGGCCAACTCCTCATAGCCGGTACGGATGGAGGTCAGCGACTCCAGGCAGCGCCTGGCCAGGCCTGCTGCCAAATCCGCATCACGGGCTTCCTTCAGGGCAGCTGCAGCCTCGGTCTGCAGGGCGGCGAGCTGCTGCTCACCCGGTGCAAGCCCGGCAGCCGCCTCCTCAAGGGCAAGCACAATGTCCTCTGATGCGAACAGCTCCGCCACCCTTGCGGCTTCGTCCTGGGCGGACCGCATGTCGGCTTCCAAGGCAGCAGTGTCACTGGCGGCCAGCAAGTGTTTCCGGGCCTCCTCAGCAGTGGCGAACCCGGCTTCCGGCAACGCCTGCTCCAGCTGTTCCAGTGCCTCCGCGGCCTGGGCTTTGGCAGAGCCCAGCTCGGCCTGGGCGTCAACGGCTTTGCCGAGCATCGCCGCAGAGTTCTCCAGGGCACGCAACCGGTGGGCCAAACTGCGGTGGCCTGCCCTCAGCCCTGCCAATGCGTGGTCGAGTGAGGACGACTGTTCAGCCACGTCCGCAAGGGTTGACGCGGCCAGGGCCAACTCGGCCTCGGTGGCGGAACGGGAAGCCTGTGCCGCCGCAATGTCGGCTTCAAGTGCTTCAAGCCGCGACCGTGCCGCCGCGAGATCCTTAACTGCCTGTTCAGCGTCGGCTGCGGCGCGGCGCGCTTCCCGGGCCGCGCCGGCGGCCTCCTCTTTGGCTGTTTCTCCACCTTGGCCGGCGAGGACGGCGACCAGCTGGTTGGCCTCGGCCAGCTGGTGGCCGGCCGCTGCATATTCGGCTTCGGCGGCTTCGTGGAGCTGGTGGGCTGTTTCCTCCTCCTGGACAAGTCCTGCGCCGCCCTCCTCCGCCGCCGCCGGCAAGGGGTGGTCGGCGCTTCCGCATACCGGGCACTGTTCTCCCTCCACCAGCGTGGCAGCAAGCTCGGCGGCGGCATTGGCCAGCCGCTGCTCCCTCACGTCAAGCCAGCGCCGTTTGGTTTCCAGCTGGTTCTCCCGGGCGGCGTCGTGTTCCAGCCTCGCCGCGTCGCGGACGGTCGAGGCCGCAGCATAGCGCCGGACCACGTCCAGCAACTCCTCGGCCGCCGTTGCTTCCTTCGCGCGCAGGGCCGCCACTCCGGCCCGCACCTCCAGTAGCCCCAGCCCGTCGGTGAGGCGGGACCGTTCGTCGGCGAGGCTCTCCACACGTCTGGCCAGTGCTGCACCGGCTTCGGTAAGGTCCTGCTGTTTGGCCACCAGCTGCTGGTGTTTCGACCGGAGCGCCTTGAACCGGTCTTCGTCCGGAAGCCTTGCTTCGACCACCGCCAGCAGGGACCGGATCCGGTTCAATTCGTCAGCTGCGCCGGGAACCGCCGCGGGCCCGGAGGGGTCCAGTGCGTCGTCTGCCGGGAAGCCGAGGTCCAACTGGGCGAGTTCAGGGTCTTCGTCCGCGGCCAGGCGAAGCAACGTAAAAGCCGACTCCATGGCGTCGGCTGCGCGCCGGACTTTGACCGCTCCCGCGTCCACGCTGCGCAGTTGTCCGGCGAGTACTTCTGCCTGCCGGTGCCGGCCAAGCCTAAGTTTCAGGCTCGCCAGCCGCGGCACGGCGTCCTGCACGGCTGCCTGCCGTGCCGTTGCTTCCTCCAGCCTGCGGTGCCGGTCCCTGCGTGCGGTCTCGGCGGCGACCTTCCTGGCACGTTCCTGGCTTGCCGATTCCGCGGTTTTCGCCTGGTCAGCCAGTTCGCGCAACCGTTGCGCGGCGGCATCCTTCAGCCAGTCAAGTCTTGCAGCAGGGTTGTCCGCGGCCCGGCCATCAGCCTCATCAAGCTGCAAGGTTGCCGCTTCCGACTCTGCCCGGGCCGCCAGTAGCTCCAGCCGGCCGGCAAGGACAGACACTTCCTCCTTTGCCGCCTGCGCCTGGCGGGACAGCTCCTGTTCGACCGCTTCGAACCGTTCAGTGCCAAAAAGCTTCTGCAAAAGCTCGAGCCGGTCAGTGGCCTTCGACCGCAGGAAAGCTGCAAAATCACCCTGCGGCAACATCACCACCCGGGTAAACTGCTCACGGTCCATTCCCAGCAGGGCGAGTATCTCCGCCCCTGCCTCGTCGTTCCGTGCCGATTTTTCGATCCACGTGCCGTCCATGCGTTCCCGCAGGAGGGTTTTGGCCTGCTGCGTGCTGAACCCGTTCCTGCCCCTGGCGCTCGGCTTTTCCCAGGCAGGCGAACGCGTTACCTCGAAGCGGCGGCCCTGCGCGGAAAATTCGCAGCTGACGGCGGGTTCCTGGCCGGGCTCTGCGTGGTCGCTGCGCAGGCGTTTGCCGTCCTGGCGTGCTCCCGGCACGGACCCATACAAGGCGAAGCAGATGGCGTCCAGCACACTCGTTTTTCCCGCACCGGTGGGGCCATTGAGCAGGAAAAGGCCGTGCGCGCTCAGCCTGTCGAAGTCGACCTCCTCGGTGCCGGCAAAGGGACCGAAGCCGGAGATGCGGAGGCGGTGGATCCTCAACGCGAAACCTCCTGGAGCCGGACGTTCTCCAGGGCTCCCGCGAGCGCGGCTTTTTCGGCGTCGTCCGGGACGCGTCCGCGCACGTGCTCCAGGAAGCCGCAGCACACACCGAGGTCATCGGGCGCTTCCGCGAGCCTGCTGCTGTACGTTGCGGGGGCGGCGCCAGGGCCGCCCTCAGGATCAAACCCCAGCACCAGGGTGTCGGGGAACCGTGAACGAAGACGTTCCATGGCGCGGGCAGGACGCTGGGCGTCGGTCAGGGTCACCTGGCAGTAGGCGGTTTCGGCCCACGAGTGTTCGGCCGACTCGAGCAGTTCGGCCAAGGGACCACGTAACACTGCAAGCGTTCGCGGGGCATCCCACAGGACTTCCTGGACACCGGCTACGCCGTCGGCATCGATGTCTATGAGCCATGCCCCCTTCTGGTGGGAGGCTTCCGAGAAGGAGTATGCGAGCGGGGATCCGGAGTACCTGACGTGGGGCGACAGGGACTGCCGCCCGTGCAGGTGGCCCAGGGCGGCGTAGCTGAAGCCGTCAAAGAGGTCCAGCGGGACGGCGCCCACTCCGCCGATGCTGAGGTCGCGTTCGCTGTCTGAGCTGATGCCCCCGCTGGCAAAGGTATGGGCGAGCACTACGGAGTGGACTGTTTGCAACGCTGAGCGGCGCTCGATGTCCTGGCGGATGCGTTCCGTTGCCTCGCGGGTTACTTCGAAGTGGCTGGCGGCCTGGACGCCCAACTGTTCCGCCACGAGCCGTGGTTCGAGCCAGGGTACGCCGTAGATGGCCACTACCGCTTCACTTGCAGATGCTCCCCCGGCAGACGCTGCGCCCGCTGGCAGCAGCAGGGGCTGGTCAAGGCTTTCCAGCCTGGTCCGCAGATGCACTCCCCCGCGCTCCAGCAAGCGCGAGGCGAAGCCCAGGCGGATGGCGGAATCGTGGTTGCCGCTGGTGAGCACCACCTGGGCTCCCGCCGACGTCAGCCGGACCAGGGCGTCATCAAGCAGGTGGACCACATCCACACCGGGCAGGGCGCGGTCGTAGACGTCCCCGGCAATCAGCACAACGTCCACCGCATGCCGGGTGACGGCCTCCACCAGCTGGTCGACAAAAGCCCGCTGCGCATCCAGCATGCCGACGCCGTGGAAGGACCGCCCCAAATGCCAGTCCGATGTGTGAAGTAACCTCATGTTTCTAAGCTAGCGGCTGCCACTGACACTTCCGGCAACGCCCGCAGGTGCGGCGATCAACCACGCTTGTCCTCGAAGAACTCCTGCGCTTCGCTGGCTTGACCCGCCGTGTCCCTTACGGTATCTGCGTCCTCTCCGGCTTCAAGCTCATGGGCTGCGCTGCCGGTGTTTTCCGCGGCGGTCACCCCGGGTTCTTCCGCCCCCGCGGAGGGGGAACCATTGCCAAAAGTCCGGAAAACGAGCCCGGCCACGGCAGCGCCCACCAGCGGAGCGGCCACAAACACCCAGACCTGTTCAAGCGCCCACCCCGAGCTGAATAGTGCAGAGGCAACGGCCCGGGCAGGGTTGAAGGGCAGGTTCCCAACGGACTGGCCAAGCTGCAGGAGAACGGCAAAGGACAGACCCACCGCGGCTGCGGCGGCGGAGCGGCTGGTGTTGTCCCTGCCGGCCGTGCCCAGGAAAACGGCCACAATGATTGCGGCTCCCAGCATTTCCAGGAGGAGCACTGCCGCCAGCGGCGCCTGGATGATGGAGTGTTCGCCGAAGCCGGCCGTTACCGTGTCGAACGCTGTCCGGCTGTCCGCAATCCCCGGCAGCGTGCGCAGGATCCCGTAGAGGGCCAGTGCCCCCACCAGGCCGCCAGCCAGCTGGGCTGCGGCATAGGCGGCAGCCGCGCCGGGACGGATCCTGCCGGCGAGGAGATGGCCGGCAGTGATGGCAGGGTTGAAGTGACCGCCCGAAGCGTGTCCAAAAGCAAGCATGGCAGCGGTAACCGCAAGGCCTGCAGCAAGGGCGGCAGGCAACGGGCTGGACTGCGGAAGGCTGAACAGCGGCACACCGAGACCGGCCACTGCCAGGAAGAAGCTGCCGAACGCCTCGGCGGTCAACCGGGGCAGAAGCCCTGGCCGGGCTGCTTCAAATCCGGACGGCTGCAGTGCATCGTAACGGGCCGGGGCAGGCGTGCTCATGGTGGCGACCTTCAGGTAGGCGGACGGGGATTGCTCTCAGGCAACCCGGGCATTATTCCAGCGGAGGCTGTGCGTTCGCTGGGCAGGAAGTTTCAGAGGGTGGCGGCTCGCGCCGGCACGCGTCAAAGGGCCCCGGCACACCACGGTAAATTTACTGCATGAGCATCGAGCCGGACACTTCCACACCTTCCCTCAAGTCCCGCATCCATGGCTGCCTCCTGGGCGGCGCACTTGGCGACTCCCTGGGCTACGCAGTGGAGTTCGACTCGATCGACCGGATCCGCGCCCGCTTCGGTGCATCCGGTGTGACCGGCTTCGAGGCTTTGGCAGGAACGAGCCACTTCTCCGACGACACCCAAATGACGCTCTACACCGTGGACGGCCTCGTGGAGGCGCTGGAATGGGCGAACTCGGGGGTGGGCGCCGACGTCAACGCCTGCCTATGGCTCGCGTACCTGCGCTGGCTCGCGACGCAGGGCGAAGCGGCCCGGGCATCGGCCCCGACGCCCCAGCCGCGCTGGATCGATGGGCAGCCGGTCCTGCATCAGCGGCGGCATCCCGGCAAGGCCTGCATCTCCGGCCTCGCGACGGGCGAAATGGGCACCTCTGTCCGGCCGGTGAACCCTGAGTCGAAGGGGTGCGGGACAGTGATGCGGTCCGCCCCGTTCGGGCTGATCCCGCACATTACGCCCGATGCCGTCTATAAGTTGAGTTCCGACGCCGCCTCCCTGACGCACGGCCATCCGTCAGCGCGCCAGAGCGCCGGAACCTTCAGCCTGCTGATCCATCGGCTCGTGGCCGGTGACGGGTTGCGCGAAGCGGCCGCCGAAGCCCTCGCCCACGCCACCGGCTTCGAAGGGGTGGCTCCAGAACTGCCCGACCGGCTGGAGGGCGCACTCCGGCTGGCCGGCAAGGGCATCGTGACGCCGGAGGAACTGGTCCAGGCACTTGGCGAGGGATGGGTGGCTGAGGAAGCACTCGCCGTCGCGCTTTACGCTGCCCTGGCTACCCTTCCCGACGCCGGCGCAACCGTTCCCGACCCGGCGCAACACTTCCGCGAAGCCGTGGCCCTGGCCGTCAACCACAGCGGCGACAGTGATTCCACTGGCTCACTGGCCGGGAACATCCTCGGGGCCTTCTACGGCGAGGACTGCCTGCCCGCCGAATGGCTTGCCGCCCTGGAGGCGCCGGAAGTCATCCGCGGCATGGCCGACCAGCTCGTGGCGGTTACGTCCGCCGAAGGCTGACATTGTTGCAGGCCTCGCAGACATCGTCCGGTATCAGGCCACGCCGCTGCAGGAATCCGAAAATCACGCAGCCAAGGCAAAAGCCGGCGAACGCTTCAAGTGACGCCGCAACGATGAGGATTCCCAGCACGGTCCAGGCGGCCGGAGCCGCGCCGGCAACGAACAGGACGAGGGCCACAGTGGAAACCACAGCCCCCATACCCTGCGCAAAGCGTTTGGGCGGCCCCGGAACCAGCCTGACCCGGCCCAGCCGGGGCGTGATGACTTTGACGGAGAGCAGGGCCAGCGGCGAGATCCGGGGGCCGAAGAGCAACCTGAGCCAAAACCCGACGGCGATGGCCAGCAGTCCCCATCCCGACCCGGCGGCTGCGGTAACCAGGGCCAGCAGCACAACGAGCCCTGCCGTCACCCGGGCGGCATACTCGTTGACGGGGTTGGGGAAGGCAAACAGCGAGCGCATGAACCAAGGCTAGGGGCAAGCGACGCCGATCGGCAGCATTATTGCGCCGCGTGAACCCGGACGGCGCAATGCCTTAGGCGCTGACAGCGGCAGCGGCGAAGCTGCCCACCATCTGCAGGAACTCCCCCTCCGACAGGACCTCGATGGGCTGGCCGCGCTCATGCAGCTCCAGCACGCGCCGGGCTTTGCCCGTAAGCCTGCCGGAGCGGAGGTCGGAGGCCACGAAGCCGTCCCCCACCACCAGGACGGTGGTGCGTCCGGTGACCCTGCTTTCGGGCCGGGCGCCGACCTCCGCCGACCGCAGCTTCGCTTCCGGCCGGGCCATGGAGAGCTGTCCCGTAAAAACAACCGTCTGGCCATACAACGGGTGGCCGGGGTGGGCATCGGGGTTGGGGTCCGGGTTAACCCCCTCCTCCGGCCAGCCCGACTGGAACGGCCTGACCAGCGCCGCTCCGCCCGCGGCACTGGACACCGCAGCCAGGCTCGGCTTCGACAACCCGTCCCGTGCCGGGTCGAAAGCCTCCTGGCGCGGCATCACGAGCCCGAGGGAAAGATATAGCTCAGCGATGCTGTTGGCTCCGTTGCGGCCGGCGATGTCGATCAGGATGCCTGCGCAGGCACGCGCATCTTCGGCGGCGTCGTGGTGCTTGACCAGGGGCACGCCGGCTTCCTCGGCAGCAAACGGCAGGGAGTTCGACACCAGCGAATAGCACCGGCGGGAAAGCATCACGGTGCAGACGTAGTCGTAGGCCGGGCCGGCCAGTCCTGAGACCTCGAGTCCGGAGCGGATGACGCCCAGGTCAAAGGCGGCATTGTGCGCGGCCAGGATGTCATCGCCGATGAAGGCGCCAATCTCGGGGAAGAGCTCCCCGAAGCGCGGCCTTCCGGCAACATCCCGGGCAGTGATGCCGTGAATACGCACGTTGTGGTAATCAAAGTGGTCATGGTTGGGCGGCGGCCGCATGAGCCACGAAGCTTCCTCGACAACCCTTCCGCCCCGGACCTTCGTCAGTCCTACGGCGCAGGGCGAGCCCCGGAATCCGTTCGCTGTTTCGAAGTCGATCGCCGTAAAGTCCAAACCCACGGGCCAACCTTACCTCCGGGGACCATCCTTCCCGCGTCAGCCGTGCGGCCCTGTCGTGGATATCACCCGTCCGGATGGTGGCGGGAAAGCCCGCTGCGGCCGGGGCCTGAGGTGCGTCAAGTACCCTTGAGTGGTGAACTTTCCTGTGATGAACGACTTCGCTGTGTCCATGCTGGGTGGTGGGGGACCGGTGCAGCCACAGCTGGCATCCTTCCTGCCCGACTGGCTGAACCCCCAGGTCTTCCTGGCCGATCCTGCCTTGGCACCCTGGGTGGTCCTGCTGGTGTGCGGCATCGTCTTCGCGGAAACCGGCCTGCTGGTGGGCTTCTTCCTGCCGGGAGACTCCATGCTTTTCACCGCAGGCCTGCTGGTGGCCACGGGCACCATCAAGTTCAACGTGTGGCTTTTTGCGCTGTTGATCATGGTGTCGGCCATTATCGGCAACCAGACCGGTTACCTGATTGGTTCCAAAGCCGGCCCGGCCATTTTCAACAAGCCCAACTCCCGCCTCTTCAAGCGGGAGAACGTTGAGAACGCCCACGCGTTCTTCGAAAAGCATGGCGGCAAGGCGCTGATCCTGGCCCGCTTCGTCCCGATCATCAGGACCTTCGTGCCGGTCATCGTCGGCGTCGCCCAGATGAACAAAAAGAAGTTCTTCCTCTTCAACGTGATCGGCGCTGTCCTCTGGGGCGGCGGCGTGACGCTCCTGGGTCACCTGCTGGGTGACCGTATCCCCTGGGTTCGCGAAAACCTGGACATCATCTTCATCGCCATCGTCCTGGTTTCGGTCCTGCCCATCGGCGTCGAAGTCCTCCGCGGCGTGTCGGCAAAGCGCCAGGCGAAGGCCTACGGCACCGACCCGGTGGACGAGTTCATCGAAGAACATGCCCCCGAGCACGAGCACAAGACACCGCGCGATATCCATGAGGGCGTCCGCGTCGAGGAACATGCCCCCGAGCACGAGCACAAGGCACCGCGCGATATTCCTGAGGGCACCCGCTCAGACTAGTTTGCCTGGCGCTGTCCGTGCCGTCGGCAAGATCCCTTCACCGTTAAACAGCTGTGCTCCCCGTTCCGGCGGGGAGCACAGCTGTTTAAGAACGGCCAGGGCGGTTACCGGCCCCGCAGGGCCTCGACGACGGCCGGCAGGAGCGCCCGAAAGGCCTTGCCGCGGTGGCTGATGGCATTCTTCTCGTCGGCGGTCAGCTCCGCGCAGCTTCGCTTTTCCCCCGCCGGCTGCAGGACGGGGTCGTAGCCGAACCCGCCGTCGCCGCGGGGTTCACGCAGCAGGACGCCCTCCAGCTGGCCGTATTCCACCACTTCGCGGCCCGGTCCGCTGTCCGATCCGGGTACTGCCAGCGCAGCCGCGCAGACGAAAGCCGCGCCCCGGTGGGCGTCCGGCACGTCGGAAAGCTGGTTGAGCAGGAGCCGCAGGTTCGCTTCGTCGTCGCCGTGCCTGCCGGCCCACCGCGCCGAGAAGATTCCCGGCGCCCCGCCCATCACGTCCACGGCAAGGCCGGAGTCATCGGCGATGGCCACCAGGCCCGTTGCTTCGGCGACAGCGCGCGCCTTCAGCAGGGAATTTTCGGCGAAGGTAACACCGGTTTCAACGACGTCCGGGGCCCCTGCCGCCGCAGCATCAACTACCTGCGTGTCGACGTCGAGCCCCGGCACCTGCCCCCGCAGCAGGTCGCGCAGCTCCCGGAGTTTGCCTTTGTTATGGGTGGCAAGCACCAGGCGCGGGGCGGCGGACGCCGCGCTCACAGGGTATCTGCCAGGGTTTCGCGCTGGATTGCGGCGAGCTGGGTGGTGCCCAGCAGGGCAAGGTCCAGGAGCTGGTCCAGTTCGGCGCGGTCGAAGGGGGCACCTTCGGCGGTACCCTGCACTTCGACGAACTTGCCGGAGCCCGTGACCACCACATTCATGTCGGTCTCCGCCCGGACGTCCTCAACGTACGGCAGGTCCAGCATGGGAACGCCGTCGATGATGCCCACCGACACCGCAGCGATGGTGTCGATGAGGGGCTGGGCGTTCTTCGCGATCAGCTTGTTGTCACGGGCAAACCTGATGGAGTCAGCGAGCGCAACATAGGCCCCCGTGATGGCTGCGGTCCGGGTTCCGCCGTCTGCCTGAAGGACGTCGCAGTCCAGCACGATGGTGTTTTCGCCCAGGGCCTTGGTGTCGATGATGGAACGCAGGGAACGGCCGATGAGCCGGGAGATCTCGTGGGTGCGGCCACCGATCTTGCCCTTGACCGATTCGCGGTCGGAGCGGGTGTTCGTGGCCCTGGGCAGCATGGCGTACTCGGCCGTCACCCAGCCGCGGCCCTCACCCTTCAGCCAGCGCGGGACTCCCGGGGTGAGGGAAGCGGTGCACAGGACCCTGGTGTTGCCGAACTCGATCAGGGCCGATCCTTCAGCCTGGTTGGACCATCCGCGCGTGATGCTGATGGGCCGGAGCTGGTCCGGGGCGCGGCCGTCGGCGCGCACAATGGGCACTGCAGTTGCTTCAGAAGTCATGCCTTTAGCTTATCCACTGCGGGCCGCTGCCGGATTCCAGGCGCCGCTGAACGGGCGCCGCCGAAGCAGTGCCGGCTAGATGGTGTAGTGGACGCCGGCCACTGCCACGGCGACGTCGCCGCCGAAGACCGGACGGGCCTCGGCCATCACGGTGGTCTGCGAGGTCCACACCGGAATGTGCGTCAGCAGGAGCCGGCGCGCGCCGGCAGCGGCCGCGGCCTCCCCCGCCCGCTTGCCGGTCAGGTGGACATCCTTGATGCCGTCGTCACGGCCTTCCTCGAACGCCGCCTCGCAGAGGAACAGGTCGGCATCCTTGGCAGCTTCCTCCAGCCCGGCGCAGGAGTCGGTGTCACCGGAGTAGGTCAGGGTCCGGGAGATGTTGTTGCCTTCCTTGTCCGGCTCCACCACTTCCACCCGCAGCGCGTAGGCCTCCTCCACCGGGTGGTTCACGGCGAAGGGAGTCACGGTAAATGGGCCAACGGTCACCGCAACACGCTCGGCCCAGTTGGTGAAGTCGAACTCCTCATGCATCCCCGGGTCCAGCTCCAGGCCGTAGGCGGTGGCCATCCGGTCTGCCGTGGCGGCCGGTCCCCAGACCGGGATCCGCCCGCGGCCCCAACCGCCCGGCTTCCACCGGACAGCCACGTGCAGGCCACAAAGGTCCATGCAGTGGTCCGGGTGGAGGTGGGTGAGGAAGATCGCGTCGATGTCCTCAAGGTCCGTGTAGCGCTGGATGGCACCCAGTGCACCGCTGCCCAGGTCCATCACCACTTTCCAGGTCCGTTCGCCGTCGTTCGCCGTCAGGAGGTAGCACGACGCCGGGGAGCCGGGGCCGGGGAAGGATCCGGTACAGCCTACGATGGTGAGCTTCACTGGCCGGTGCCTCCGGTTACTGAGCTGCCCACGAAGTGGGATGTCCGGGGGCGGCTGCGGGCACCTTGCGCGGCCGCAATCATCTCCGGGGTGATGCGGGCCAGGCTGCCGGTGGGGTACTGGGCGGACACGTGGTCAACGTGCCGGACTGAAAGCACTTCGGGTCCCAGGAACCTGCGCGCCAGTGCCTCGAACTGGCCTGCGTCCCCGGTTGCCACGAAGTGGTGTTCCGGCGGCGTGGCGTCGGTGCGCTGCAGGTTGTGGGTGGCCAGGGCGCGGTACACATCCTTGGCGGTTTCCTCCGCACTGGACACCAGGGTTACGTCCGCTCCCATCACGTAGGAGATGACGCCAGTGAGCAGCGGGTAGTGCGTGCAGCCCAGGACCACGGTGTCCACGCGGGCAGCCCTAAGCGGGGCGAGGTACTCCTCTGCGACAGCCAGCAGGGCCGGGCCGGTAGTGATCCCGGCTTCCACATAGCTGACGAACTCGGGGCACGCTACCGAGGTGATGTCCAGGTCCGGGGCGGCGGCGAAGGTGTCCTCGTAGGCCCGGGAGCCCACGGTGGCGGAGGTGCCAATCACGCCCACCCTTCCGCTGCGGGTGGCGGCAACGGCACGGCGCACCGCAGGCTGGATGACCTCGATGACTGGGATGCCGTACCTGGCGGTGTACCGTTCCCTGGCATCGCGCAGCACAGCGGCCGACGCCGAGTTGCAGGCTATGGTGAGCAGCTTGACGCCGGAGTCCACCAGTTCGTCCATCACGCCCAGGGCGTTGGCCCGGACTTCCGCGATGGGCAGGGGTCCGTAGGGTCCGTGTGCGGTGTCCCCTACGTAGAGTATGGACTCGTTGGGAAGCTGGTCGATGATGGAGCGTGCCACCGTCAAACCGCCTACGCCGGAATCGAAGACACCGATGGGCCGTGATTCCACGGCGGCGGCCGGGAGGTCGCTGGCTTCGGATTCCGCTGCAGTGCCTGCTGGCGGATCCATGCTCGAGGCTGTTGTCATGATTATTCGAGGATAGGTCTTCCCTGCAGCGTCAGGCACCATCTTGTGGCCTGTGACTCGTGTCTAATGTGTCACAGGGCCGAGACGGGAACACCCGGCCGGTCAACGGTGCGTGTCCAGGGACTGCAGCATAGCCTGGACCAGCGACTCCTGCAGCCAGGTGGCGAAGTTGTAGACCAGGGCCAGGTAGCTTTCCACGTCCTCGGCCTGGGACCAGTCCTGCATCAGGTGGACGTGCTCGGCGTCCTCCTCATCCTGGATGTCCAGCCGTTCGGCCAGCACAAGCCGGACGTCGTTCAGCGCCATTGACCAGTGCCGCGCGCCGTCAGGGCTGAGCACGATCTCGTCCTTGTCCAGGTCAAGTGCCGCCGCACGGAGCGCGCCGATCTTAGTTTCCCGGAGCGAACGCTCCGTGAGCTGGCGGAACTCGAGGGCCGCGGCGTCGTCGTCCTTCATCACGTTGGGCAGCAGCCGCTTCACCGCCCGGTCCGAAGGCTCGGCAACGTCCATGTCCAGGCCGATCAGTGCAGCCAGCGGATCCTGCCCCTTGCGCTCTTCCGGCTGGAGCATGGAAATGACGTCGTCGATGAGGCTGCGCAGCAGTTCCCGTTCGGCCGGCTCCAGGTAGCCGGTGATGCCTTTGAGTCCGTACTTGAACGCCTTAGCCACGTTTCCCCTTACCCTGGCCCGGCCCGCCGGACTTGCCTGAATTGCCGCCTGGCCCGCCGCTGGCCTTCTCCACCGTGGCCCACAGCCCAAAGCCGTGCATGGCGACAGCATGGCGCTCCACCTGTTCCTTGCTGCCTGAGGCAACAATTGAGCGGCCCTTTTTGTGGACCTCCATCATGAGCTTGTTGGCTTTGCTTTCCGGATAGCCAAAGTAGCTCTGGAACACGTAGCTGACATAGCTCATCAGATTAACAGGGTCATTCCAGATCACCAGGTTCCAAGGGATGTCCGGTGCGGCGAGGAAGTCGGTCGACTCCGCCGTGCCGGTCCGGGTGCCCTCTTGCGTATCAGGGCCGAGCGCAACGCTTAAGGTCATCTGTCCATTCTATGGGGATGCTGGGCCCACGCCGGCGAGGGCCCCGCGGCGAAGCGAAGCGAGACGGGGGAGCCGGTGGGGACTA
>JBKJVX010000100.1:0-38998 GCA_046717065.1 Arthrobacter sp.
CTCGGCCCTGCTGAAGCGCGTCCGTGCGCCCGCTCCGATGTGAATCAGAACGGGGATGTTCTTTCCCACCACCGTTTCCAGCGCCGCCACCAGTGTGGTGACCTCGTCTGCGAGCAGGTGCGGGGCCACTCCCTGACGCGGCAGGAGGCGCACCTTCAAGGCCGGCGTGCCTTTGACGTCGTAGGTGGCTACGGTTGCGCCGGCTAGATCTGGACGGTTCGCGAGGGCATGCTTGAGCGCCTGCTCGGCCACTCCCCCGCCGATCCTCACGTCGCCGGGCACATCGCCGGGATCGTACTCCATGGCCAGGAGGTTGGCCCGGCCCTTTCCCTGCTGGGCAACCCACGCCACCATGAGTCCAATAAGCACCAGCAGGGCCAGCGCTACCAGGATCCACAACCAGCTTTCGGTGCGCCCGGGAAACCTGGTGGCGTTGAAGGCCTCATTGACTCGGCTCCACGCGCCCGCGGACCAGGCATGCCACCACGAAGCTACGGCCGGCACTGCGGCCAGCAACATCAGCAGTGCGCCCACTGCAAGCAGCATCAAACCCAGGACCGCTATCAGTATCCGGTTGAGAAGGGTGGGGGTGCTGTTCATGCGCCGATCACTCCCGAATGTGCCACCTTGACGCGCACTTCAGGTGGAGGATCCAGTGCCATGGAATCGAGCTCGCTTTGGACTGCCGCGAGCACAACAGCCTCGTCAACAGGGACTCCGGAAGTGGGCCGCACATTCACCTCTGCCTGCCGTTGCGAGACGACCACCATGACCTGTTCCGGCGTGACGTTCGCGGCGAGCCGCGCGCGGCGCGCCAGGGAGGAAGCGATGACTTCATCATCCACCACCACAGCAGGACCGGCGTTGCTCCGGCCGCCACCCAGAAGGTGACGGGCCCGGCGCCCGGGCAGAACCCCATTGAGGAAAAAGACCAGCCCGAACATTGCCAGGACCCCTCCGATGGCGCCCAGCAGCAGCGGCGAAATCCCTGCTGGCAAGGCCACGAGGCGTTCAGCGGCTACCTGCGGCTCGATCAGCCAGGCTGGCTGCCCGATGGCATGGACGGCTGCCTCAAGGAGCCCGTAGGCAGCGAGCCCAATAACCAGGACCGCGGCCGCTGTGGCCACCACTGCACGTGAGGAATGCGTCTCCCGGTGCAGGATGCGGTCCATATCCGGGCCGCGGCTCTCGACCTGCCGGCTCATAGCACGCGTCCCCCTTCAATCGTCGTTGCTCCGCTGATCCTGATGTCCACCCTGCTCAACCGTGCACCGCTTAGCTCCGTCACTGTCGCCAGGATATGGGCCTTTGCCTTGACCGTGCGGTCCCAGATGGAGCCGCCGGCGCCCTCCACGCGCGAGGGGTCAAGGACCACGGCAGTCAAAGCCGGGATGCTGATCGGCGTGACGAGGGACAGCGCCAGCATGCCGTCGTCGTCTGTCCAGTCAGCCCGGACATCCTCGGCGTCCACGCCCAGGAACTGGGCAGCTGCCGCCTTGGCGAGGCTTGTCAGGGCTCGCGTGCTGATGCGGTTATGGCCGCTAAGCTCCTGGCCCCGGACAGTCGGGACGGCGGAGCTCATGAGGACGAGCGCCGGCCGGTGATGGCGTCCAGGACGCCGCGAAGGTCCAGTTTCCCTTCCGCGGCACGGCCCAGGAGTGCTCCGATGGCCATAAAGAGCAGGGAAATCAGGAAGCCCCACAAACCGAACTGCAGGGACATAAAGGCCACGAACGCGCCCATCGCTGTGCCGGCCACGGTGAGGTTCACAGCAGCGCCTCCCTCTCTGCCGGGCCGGCAATGGTGGGTTTGACCGGAGGCGGCACGTAGACGTCCGTGACTTCCACGTTGACCTCGATCACCTGCAGCCCCACGAGTTCCTCGACGGCCCGGTAAACGGCCGCGCGGACCTCATTGGCCAGTGAGTGGAGCGGTGTTCCGTAGCTCGCCACGAGGCTGATATCCACCGCAACCTGCGTTTCACCGACTTCGGCACGCACGCCGGCGGAATGGTCAGAACTGCCGACGGCGTCGCG
The DNA here is from genome assembly GCA_046717065.1 of Arthrobacter sp. Classification (GTDB taxonomy): domain Bacteria; phylum Actinomycetota; class Actinomycetes; order Actinomycetales; family Micrococcaceae; genus Arthrobacter. The sequence continues at coordinate 2,037 of JBKJVX010000100.1, forward strand.
GATGGCGCCGAGGGCACGTGACGGTCCTGAGCCCAGGGAGTAGACCCCCGGGACGGAACGGGCGGCAATTCCTGCCACCTTGGCGACGACGGTCTCGGAAATCACGGTGCGGCCATGGCTGGGTGCCGGCACAGGAACCGGCACGGCACGGCTCTGGATGCCCTGGCCGGGTTGTGGGTTCTGGTATTCCATCAGGCACTCCCCCTTCTGTTTGATCCCAACCCTATCCCCGCGTGCGGCTTAACGTCAGGAGGCGGGGAATGCCGGACACAGAGAAGGGAAGCACCTGTCACGAAGAACAGGCGCTTCCCTTCCGTGTACGACTCGCGTACAACGCTGCAGGCGCTACGGGGCCCGGTGACCCGGCTGTGTCGGTGGACGTTGCCTCCGGGATGTCTCCCGGCGCAAACCGCTCGCTCAGTTGCGCTTCCACAGCCTCAGTGACATGCCCCTGGACCTGGTCCGCCAGGTGTTCCTGGTAGTGCTCGTGAACGGTGTCTTGGTTCTGTTCCACAACGTGCTCCTGGTAGTGCTCCTGGACGGAGTCGTGCGTGGAGTCCTGCACCTGCTCCGTGACATGCGCGGTCATCTGATCGCGGGCCAGCTTGCGCTGTGCGCGCATCAGAGTCTCGTGTTCCTTCTGGAACGCCCTCGCCGTAGCCACACACATCAGGATGATCACCCACGTTGAATTCAGTCCGCGGGCTCCGAACAACTTTCGGTGGATGACGGCGCCGCTTAGGACAGAGGACTAAAGGAATCCCCTGGTGGTGGGGACCAGGGCACAACTGCAACGAACTGCCGGACTGGTCGGCCCTTGGAGATCCTGGCGATAAAGTGCCGACGAAGGGTGTCCATGAGTTCCACTAACCCCAGTAGAAGGTGGTCCAGGCGGCATGCCAGACCTCGCCCTCTTCGCACGAGAAAGCCAGCGTGTCAAAGGTGAGGCCTACAAAACTCTGCAAGTAGTAGCCGATGGACTGCACGAACTCCCGCAGCCTGCATTTCTTCAGCGTTCACAGTGGGAAGTGTCTGGGCGGGTTCCGCCGGAAGCGCCACCATCTATGCGATCGACCAGGATTCCGGGCTGAAATCGACCCTTAGTCCGATCGCCCGCCCTTAGCGGGACGACATGAGGGCCGCCCGCTTTCGGACAACTGTCGTTTCGAGGCGGAACTCGTGAGGCGACCGGTTTTAGCTTTCCATGAACCACTTTGCAGGCCATGAGCACAACGCCCTCTTCCCGGTACGGACCTCAGCCCCTGAATTGGTGCCTGCTCTTCATTGGGTTATTGACCGTCTTGCCTCCACTTCTACGTCTGGATAACGAAGGCTGGACCAGCCTAATGTCTTCTTTGTTGGGCTTGGCATGATGTGCTTATCGTCCGCGAGGCTCGTTCTCAAGAGCAGGGAGAATCGGTTGCAGGACAGGACTGAATACAGCCTGTCCTCCCCTTCGGTAGTGGCGAGCGTTTCTACTGCATAGTCCTTTTACATACGCCAAGCATGCCGTCGAAAAGGGAAACATTGGCTCCCGCGTACAGGGAGTCCAGTGTTTCGAATCCCTTGAGTCCTGACACATGGCATCTTTAGCGAGCGGAAACCAAGCGAAAACGGCTACTATCGCCGCTCTCAACCCGGCCTGCCCCGTGTTGCCTTTCGCTACTCCTTCTGCTCTCGGCCACAGGGTTTCAACCATCATTCGTCCTTACAAGAAGACGGATGCCGTGTGTGTACGGAATTTAGAAAGGTGACAGCCTTGTGCCACGAGTCCAATTTCTCCGTAAACCTAATTCGAAACCGGTCGCTTTCAATGTGTTTTCCCCCCGCCTTTCCAGCTGACAGCAGGCACGCAGATTGCGGCTGAATGTCACCTATCAGGAGCGCACGGATTGCGGCATGCCCTAGGAATGGGCAGATTGCCACTTCCCCATCAAGGGGGCGAAGGCCATCGTTGAAGGTACGGAACGCTGCAATTTGAATCGGAGGCTGCGATGATCCAGGCCCTGCTGTGCAAGCTGAACATTCGGCACGAATGGCATCTCGAACATGCCGAAGATGGGACCGTATATAAACGTTGTCGTCGATGCGGCAAGGATGACGATCAACGCGGCGAAGGGATAAGGGGCGATTACAGCCCCTGGGTAGGGCCAACAGGAGGTTGAGACCGACCGTACTCCAAGTACGTATACCCCCGGGGATTGTGGGGTGCTAGCTAGCACATGCTCCTGGTTGTCTGGAGGATAGCGTCCTCCATCTCGGTGACGAGCGGAGGCTCGTCCTGACGTTCAGCGCTCGGGGTGGAAGAACTGTAGCTACGTCACCTGTCCTTGCCCGTTCAAGGAGGAAACGGATTGGAAACTGCACGGCCCTCCGCCCCCGTCCACAAAGACGTGGCGTGTGCCCCCGCTGATGTCGTCGCCTGGACGAATGCCACCCAAGGAGAACGGCTCGGCCTCAATCTGCTCTTTCACGTTTCCTCTTGGATGAGCTGCCCCGTTGTGAGTGCTGCCATGAATCTGCTGAGGTCTTCAACCGTTGAAATGACGCCGGAATCAGCCGAGCCGGCGACCGCGTCAATACGCGTGAAGTGGCGCCTGTTCCCGTCCTCCTGCACGTACCCATGCAGCATTGGCTCGGGCGGCTGCCCTACCGCCGCCAAGTGGGTGTTGTCCATTCCTGCCGGCTCAAACACATCCTTGGCGAGAACCTCTTCGAGTCCGCGGCTGTGTTTGCGTTCCAGCAGCCAGCCCAACACTTCCCTCGGGGTAGTGGCAGTTTCGTCAGGGGTGCGGGACGCGCAGCCGGGAAGCACAAGAGCCACGGCCAGTACTGCAGCGTGCTTGTTCATCACGGAACCGGGCCCTATGGGCTGCCCGGGCGGTCGCGAGCGGATAGGTGCCCCGACGAACTTGGGAGGTCAGGTTGTGTCCGCGTCCGAAAGCGGCCCCATCAGCTCTCCTACCCAGGGAAATGCCAAGGGTCTGTACCAAGACTTGGCTGATCTAAGCTGATCCATGCAAAACTGCTCGGTTCACCGACTAACAAAAGAACCCCGCCGTTCCCTTGTAAACACTGGGAACTGCGGGGTTCTAGCTGGTGGCTCCGACCGGCGTCGATCCGGTGACCTTTCGATTTTCAGTCGAACGCTCTACCAACTGAGCTACAGAGCCTAGGTGACTAGTCACCATGAGAGCCGGAACCTCTTCCAGCAATCAGAGCGACCCTGACGGGACTTGAACCCGCGACCTCCGCCGTGACAGGGCGGCGCGCTAACCAACTGCGCTACAGGGCCTTGCGTTTCTTGCTTCAGCAGCATCTCTACCGCTTTTTTCAAGGCTTCCAGCCTACCAGACATTTTTTGTCTGCTTGACCAGTTCCTTGCGTACCCCCAACGGGATTCGAACCCGTGCCGCCGCCGTGAAAGGGCGGTGTCCTAGGCCGCTAGACGATGGGGGCCAGAACCCGTTCGGAACAAAACAAAAGGCGTCAAGCGAGGCTTTCCGTCTTTGTCCTTTGCGTTTCTCCGAACTGGACTCTAAAACTATAGGGCCTAGGTAGGAATTATCCAAAATCGGCCAATTTCCCCGCCAACGGCGGGGAAGAACAGGTGAAGATGGACTGATGGACGCCGTTGCAGCACTCAACGAGATTGCCTTCTGGCTGGAGCGCGGACGCGCTGCAACCTTCAAGGTCCAGGCCTTCCGGAAAGCCGCCGGGGTGATCGCCCCCCTGCCGCCGGAAGAAGTGGCAGACCGGGTCCGGAGCGGCCGGCTGAAATCCATGAAGGGAATCGGCGACCGGACCTACCAGGTAATCCGGGATGCGGTGGAGGGGCAGGTCCCGGACTACCTCGCCGACCTGCGGGAGAAGGGTGCACAGCCCTTGGCTTCCGGCGGCACGGCCATCCGGGAAGCACTCCGCGGAGACCTGCACAGCCACAGCGAATGGTCCGACGGCGGGTCCCCCATCGAACTGATGGTGGCCGCCGCCGGGGTTCTGGGCAGGGATTACCTCGCGCTGACTGACCACTCCCCCAATCTCACGATCGCGAACGGGCTCTCGGCGGAACGCCTCCTGCAGCAGCTGGACGTCGTGGCGGCTATCAACGACGGCACCCATCCCGGGTCCGACGGGCAGCAGGACCACCCCGTGCGGCTGCTCGCCGGCATCGAGGTGGACATCCTGGAGTCGGGTGAGCTGGACCAGGATCCGGAACTGCTGGACCGCCTCGACATCGTGGTGGCCAGCGTTCATTCCAAGCTGAGGTCGGATCGGAAAACCATGACCCGGCGGATGCTCAAAGGCGTCGAGGATCCGCACACCAACGTGCTGGGACACTGCACGGGGCGCCTGGTGGAGGGATCGCGGGGGACGCGGCCGCCGTCGGAATTCGATGCCAAGGAGGTGTTCGCGGCCTGCGCCGAACACAACGTGGCAGTGGAGATCAATTCACGGCCTGAGCGCCAGGACCCACCGGACGCACTGATTCAGCTGGCACTGGACGCCGGCTGCCTTTTCTCGATCGACAGCGACGCACACGCGCCCGGACAGCTGGACTTCCTGCAGTACGGCGCCGAGCGAGCGGACCGGAATGGTGTTCCGGCGGACCGTATCGTCACCACATGGCCCGTGGAACGGCTGCTGGAGTGGGCCGGGACGCACTAGCCTTTCTTGACCGCGTCCGGGAGTCTCATTTTTGGCAGGAACTTGGCTAGACGTGGCCGATTTCCGCCAGCCCCGAATCCCTGCCCACGGCTAGATTGGCTCCATGGCATCAAGCACCCCCATCAGCACAACGGCTCCCCCGCCCACACCCGCGTCCCGGGTCAAAGCCCTCGGCGTGGCCGCAATGGCCATCACTGTGGTCCTCTGGGCGTCGGCGTTTGTGGGAATCCGGGCGATCGGCCCCCACTTCTCCCCCGGCTCCCTGACGCTCGGCAGGCTGGCGATCGCCGCCGTCGTCCTGGCCCTACTGGTCCTCCCCCAACTGATGAAGAGCCGGCTCCTTCCCCGGGGACGGGAGTGGTGGCCGATCCTCGCTTACGGCGTGATGTGGTTCGGCGGGTACAACGTGGCCTTGAACGCGGCGGAGCACGTGCTCGATGCAGGCACCAGCGCGTTGCTCATCAACGTCAATCCCATCCTGGTGGCCATCATGGCCGGAGTCTTCCTCAAGGAGGGCTTCCCACGGTGGCTGATCATCGGAAGCCTGGTTGCCTTTGCCGGGGTTGCCCTGATCGCCGTCGGTTCGGCGCAGCCGTCCGCGCCAGGGGAAAGCCCGACGGCGGATGTGACCGGCGTGCTGCTGTGCCTCCTTGCCGCCGTGCTCGCCGCGGTCAGCGTCATCATCCAAAAGCCGGTGCTGCGGAAGTTTCCCGCCGCCCAGGCGACGTGGTTCGGGATCATGGTGGGCGCCCTGTGCTGCCTGCCGTTTACCGGACAGCTGATTTCCGAAGTGCAGGCAGCGCCGCCCGAAGCGACGATGGGCCTGGTCTACCTTGGGATCTTTCCCACGGCGATTGCCTTCACCACCTGGGCGTACGCGCTCTCGCTGATCGAGGCCGGCAAGCTTGCAGCTACCACGTACCTGGTGCCCGGCACCACCATCCTGATCTCGTGGCTCCTCTTGGGCGAGATCCCCACCGTACTGGGCCTGGTGGGCGGCCTGGTCTGCCTCGTGGGGGTGGGGCTCACCCGGCGCAGGACCCGGCCGGGACACGGAGCCAAGCGAAAGGTTCTTCGCTAAAGTCGGAGTATGCCAGCCACCCTCCCGCCAGGCCTGCCCATCGTTCCTGAGGGTCCCAGCGAGCCACTTCCCTTCACCGGGCCCCACGGCTTCACCATGTCCGCGGACGAATTCGAGGCGGCGGTCCAGGATGCCCTGGACAGCATTCCGGGCAAACTGGCCAGGGCCATGGACAACGTGGCGGTGTTCATCGAGGACGACTACGTTCCGCGGCCCGGGGAGGACCCGGACACTGTCCTGCTGGGACTCTATGAGGGCGTGCCGCTGACCGAACGGGACTCGTGGTGGGACGCGGGGTCCCTGCCTGACCGCATCACCATCTTCCGGGAACCGATTCTTGATATCTGCTCGTCACGCGAAGACGTCATCCACGAAGTGGCGGTGACAGTGGTCCACGAGATCGCCCACCACTTCGGGATCGACGATGACCGGCTGCACGAGCTTGGCTGGGGCTAGCCTTGTAGGCATGGGACACGACCACAGCCATACGCATGGCGTCACCGCAACAGGCCGGCACCGCAACCGGCTTGTGGCCGTCCTGGTCATCACGCTTGTTGTGGTCCTCGTCCAGGTGGCGGGGGCGGCCCTGTCGGGTTCACTGTCCCTGCTTGCGGACGCAGGCCACATGCTTTCGGACGCCGCCGGCGTGACCATCGCATTGCTGGCCGCCTGGATCGCAGGCCAACCGGCAAGCGACCAGCGGACCTACGGGTACCAGCGGGCCGAAGTCCTCGCGGCCCTGGCCAACGCATTGATCCTGATCGTGATTTCCGTGGTCATTTTTACCGAGGCGGTCCGGCGGATCGGTTCCGCGCCTGAGGTGCAAACGGACATCATGCTTTTTGCCGCCATCCTTGGCGCGGTGGCGAACCTGGTGTCGCTCCTGATTCTGCGGGGCGCCCACGAGGAAAGCCTGAACGTTCGTGGCGCCTACCTGGAAGTCCTGGGCGACCTGTTGGGCTCCTTTGCCGTCATAGCGGCGGCCGTGGTCATCATGGCGACCGGATTCCAGGCCGCCGACACCATCGCGTCTGTGGTGATTGCCCTGCTGATCCTGCCCCGTGCGTGGCGCCTGCTGCGCGACGTTGTTGACGTGCTCCTCGAAGCCAGCCCCAAGGGCGTGGAAGTGCAGATGATCCGGGAGCACATCCTCTCCGTAGAGGGCGTTTCGGATGTGCACGACATCCACATTTGGACGATCACCTCCGGGGTGCCCGTCTTTTCTGCGCATGTGGTGGTGGAGGACGGCGTGTTGACCGCCCGCGGAGCAGACCAGTTGCTGGACAAGCTCGTCACCTGCCTGGGCGCGCACTTCGATACCGACCACTGCACGTTCCAGTTGGAACCGGCCACGCACTCCGAACACGAGGCGCACCAGCACGCCTAGCCTGCCCGCTGGCCGCTTGCCTCTGCTGCTGGGAGCCCCACGAGCCCTCTGACCCCTAAACCGGCGACACGCCCGCGTGCTTCCCCCACCAGGACACCGCTGTTGCTTATGTTATTGATGTGAGTGCTGTTGCCAAAGTGCAAAAGCTCACGTAGCCTCGGGTCTGCTGGGGAGCAGGCCAGGGCATCGCCTTGCCGTGAACAGGAACTCCAGCCTGATCATTACGGGGTTTCTGCACATGGTTTTGACCGGATCCGGGCGCAAAACGGCCGTGCTGTGCGCCACTGTCATACTTCTGGGAACTATGGCAGCGCCGGCCGGGGCCGGCACAACACCATGGTGGCCAGCCGTTGCCATTCCTGCAGCTCCTGAAACTCCATCCGCCGAAGACATCGCTGCAGCCAAGGCCAGCGAGGCCGCCACCGCGGACCAGGTCTCCACCATCGAACGCATCCTGGAAGCAGCGGCAAGCTCACAGCAGGCGGCCTTCGCCGTGTCAATGCAGGCCAACAATGCCTACAGCGAGGCCCTCGTAGAGCTGCAGCAACGATCGTCGGCGGCGGCTGTCGCGTCAGCCAAGGCCACGTCGGCGCAGGAACAGCAGGACGAGGCCCGGAAACTGGTGGGACAACTGGCGGGCGACCTCTACCGCCACGGCGGGCTCAACCCCACCCTCGGTACTCTTGTCAGCGGCAACGGTGAAACTTTGCAGCAGGCAGCCACGCTGCAGGCCCTCTCCGCAGGCAGAAGCCGCGCTTTCGAAGCGGCAGATGCGGCAGCCCAGGCCTCACAGTCATTGACCGCAGCTGCGGAAGATGCCACAAAAGCTGCCGACGAGGCAGCAATGACGGCGGAAATCCGGAAGACCCAGGCGGAGGAGGCCAACGCAGCCCAAGCGAAGGCCGTTGCCGACGCAAAGGCCCAGCGCACCGTCCTGGTGGACCAGCTGGCCCAGCTTCGGAACACCACCGTGGCCCTCGAATCGGCACGGGTGGACGCCCTCGACCGGCAACGCGAGGAGGCCCGGCTTGCTGCTGCACTGGCGGCTGCCGAACGGGTCAACCAGGAACAACCTTCTCCGTCGGCCAGCCGTCCTGCCGCGGTGGCACCTGCACCGGCTGCACCCGCTCCCGTAGCTCCCGCACCTGCACCTCCCGCTCCCGCACCGGCCGCACCAGCACCTCCCGCTCCGGCTGCACCCGCTCCCGCAGCTCCCGCACCTGCACCTGTCCCCGCGCCTGCTCCGGCGCCCGTTCCCCCACCCGCTCCCCCGGCTGGGAGTGGAATCTACGAGGCCGCTATCTCGGTGGCACTCAGCAAGGTGGGCGCGCCATACCACTACCAATGGGGCGGCACGGGCCCTTACGGTTTCGACTGCTCAGGCCTGGTGCAAACGGCGTTTTCGGCCGCCGGGAGATACCTTCCGCGGACGGCTGCCCAGCAGCACGCTGCTGCTCCCGTCCACGTACCGATCTCGCAGGCACGGCGGGGCGACCTGCTGGTGTGGGGGTCGCCGTCGAACTTCTACCATGTTGCCATCTACCTGGGCAACGGCCAGGTGGTGCAGGCGCTCAACCCGCAGGAGGGCATCGGCGTCACGCAGCTCAGCGCGATGGCCGGCATGCAGCTCTACCCATACGCTGCGCGCTACTAACGGGCAGGGACCCGGCCTGCTCAGCTCAGCTGTCCAGCTCAGCACCCTCAGCTCAGCACGTCCTTGGTAACGAAACGTCCGTAGGCGAGCGCGCCGAACACGGCCACGTACCCCGCCTGCAGCAGGGCGTTGCTGGCGAAGGAGTCCCACAGCACTGGTTGGCGGAGCAGGTCACCGAACCCCAGCCAGTAATGGCTGAAAAGCCACGGGTGCAGCCATTCCAGCTGCGGCAACTGGTGAAGGACCTGGGACACCACGGAGACCACCACCGTGGCGGCCATGGCCCCCACCGGAACCACGGTGAGGGTCGACAGGAAGAGACCTATCGCAGACAGCCCGGCCAGGGAAACGGCCAGGTAGGCAGCGATCAGGAGGATGCGCAGTGCGGCTTCCGGGGGCTCGATCACGTCGCCGGACAGCAATGTCACCGGGCCCACCGGGAACAGCGCGGCCCCAATGGCGGCACCGGCCAGGCCCACCGTGACGGGCGCAGCCAGGCAGAAGGCCAGCGCCCCCGCGTACTTCACCAAAAGCAGCCGTACCCGGCCCGTGGGGGCAACCAGCAGGTACCTCAGCGTTCCCATGTTGGCCTCACCCGCGATGGTGTCCCCTGCCACCACGCCCACGGTCAGCGGCAGGAACAGTGGGACAGACACGAGCATGGCGGTGAAGGACACGAACAGCCCGTTCTGCGTGATGCGGTCAAGGAAAGCAGGACCCCGCCCCGGGGGAACCGCTGAGGAGATCCTCACGGCCACTGCGACCAGCACCGGAATTGCGGCCAGCGCGAGCAGCAAGGCCCAGGTGCGCCGCCGTCCGAACAGCACCCGAAGTTCGGACCACAGGAGGGAAAGCCCGGATCCGCGCTGCGCTGCCTCAGCCTCTGGGCCATGTGTTCCGCTGGCCCCAAGCCGTGCGCTACTGGGCAACATCGAACCCCTCCCCAGTCAAGGCAACAAAGCGGTCCTCAAGGCTTTCGCGTTCCACCGTGAAGCCACGGACCCGGACGCCGGCCTCCACCAGGTGGGCCACAATTTCTTCAGGGGCGGGGTCGCCGGTGGCAAGGTTTCCAGTGGCGGGGTTTCCGGTGGCAGGGTTTCCAGTACCTGGGCCGGCCCGCTGCCCGGACCCGGCAAGCGCCGCCGTCACCACCCCGCCATCCGACTGCGCAGCTCCTGGCTCCGGAAAAAGCCCAAGGCGCGCCAGGACCTTCATGGCATCCCCGGTGTCCGGCGTCAGCAGCCGGATGCCGGTGGTTCCGGAGCGGCGCAATTCGGGAAGCGGACCCTGGGCCACGAGCCGGCCGGCACTCATGACTGCTGCATGGGTACAGATCTGTTCGACCTCGGCCAGCAGGTGGCTCGAAACAAAAACGGTGGTCCCGTCCGCCGCGAAGGATCGGACCAGGTTGCGCACTTCGCGTGTGCCCTGCGGGTCCAGGCCGTTGGTGGGCTCGTCCAGCACCAGCAGTTCGCGGGGCGACAGCAGGGCGTTGGCGATGCCCAGCCGCTGCTTCATACCCAACGAATAGGCGTGTACCCGCTTGCCCGCGGCGTGACCCAATCCCACCCGTTCCAGGGCCTCGCCCACCCGGGCTTTGCGGGTGGCGGGGGCGGCATGCCGGGTGGCGGCGTCAAGGCGGTGGAGGTTCGCGGTGCCGGAGAGAAAGGGATAGAAGGCCGGGCCCTCCACCAGCGCCCCCACGTGCGGGAGGACGTCCTGGAACTTGCCCGGCATTTCCATCCCCAGCAGGCGAACGGTTCCCGCTGATGCAGCAGCAAGGCCCAACAGCATCCGGATGGTGGTGGTTTTCCCGGAGCCGTTGGGCCCCAGGAACCCAAAGACGGCGCCGGGGGGCACCGCCAAATTGATGTCGTTAACGGCCACCTGCTGCCCGAAGCGCTTGGTCAGCCCGTGCGTCTCGATGGTCAGGCCATAAGCCCGGGAGCCGGGGCCTCCTGCGGCCCCGGTCACGGAGCTGTTGATGCGGCTTGCAGCCTCTCCGGCGGGACCATGCCCGCGAAGATCCGGCCGTCGTCGGTGAGCAGGACGCTGAACAGCACGGTGGAGAGCAACCGCCCGCCAGGGACGGCGACGGCCGCCTTGGCCAGGAGCGGGTTCCCGGAAAGCAAAGCATTCGCGGCTGCCCCCGCCTTCGCCGGGACTTCCACCACCGTTTCCCAGCCAGTGCCGGTCAGGTATGGCCGGGTTTTGTCCTTGATACTTCCTGCCAGGTCATCCGGAGCCGTGTGCGTGCCGGGATCAACCGGGAACCCTGAACTGGGCGGCCAGCTTTCGGGATGGCGGAACTGCAGCTCCTCCACGGTGCTGCCGGGCGGCGGGACGAAATTGAACAGTGCCTCGTCCGGAGCATCCAGGGACAGGCTGGTGAATCCCGCACTGAAGGCAGGCTGCGCTGCACCACGTGCCGTCACCGCCACGGACAGCGGCATTCCGTTCGCTGCGTCGACGGCGATGGCCACCGTGCCCACAAGGGTGCCTTCAGCGCGCGGCTTGAGGAGCAAATTGTAGGCAGGGCGCCCGGCGGCCTCCACCTCGGGACCCACGGACACGGCAGTTGAACTGTCAGCCGCGGCCAGGAACTTGTCGGCAAGCTCCTGTGGCGTGGGCGGGACCGGCATGTCCGGCTCAGGTTCAGCCAGCGGCGGCGTCCCGGTGTTGCCCGGGTCGGTCAGCGGAAGGTCCCGGGCGTGAGCCGGCAGGGTCAGGTGGGCGGCGGAGTTGTCCTTTGACGAATAGAACCAGACGTCGTTGCCGCGGCGGATGATGTCCCGCTCGGCGAGCCGGTCAACCATCTGGATGCGCGCCTTGGTCTTGCCGTCCATGTAGACCCTGGCCGTGTGCTCACCGGTGAGGAACTCCATGATGGATGCTGCACCGCCGGCAGATGCAGGGCCGGAGGCGGGACCCGTTGCCGGCAGTTCCGGCAGCCCCAGCTCCGAGGTTTGTTCGATGGTGCCCGAAAACGTGTGCGTCCTGTGCCCGGCGAGCAGGGCGATCACTTCGGCGGGGGTCTTGTCAGGCAGTGGATCGCCGGCGCGCGCCGGAATGGATCCCGCCAAAACCCCAGCGGCGATCACTGCAGGCACCGCCACTGCAGGAACCCACCGCAACCAGGCGCGGTTCATGCCGCGCCCTGCAACCCGATTCATATCCGGGCCGTTCTTACTCCGGCGGTTCAAACTGTCGTTCATTGTCCGGCCGTCTCCGTCCTTGGAGCCCATAGTCCAAGGGTACGCCTCGGGACCACTCCCCACACCTGCCCGCCGGTCCTCCCTGCTGCTACGCGGGCACTACGGTCCCAGCGCCGCCGTCGACCGTTATTCTTTGTCCGGTGGCAAGCCGGGCGGTGGCATCCGGAACCCCCACCACGGCGGGTATGCCGTACTCCCGCGCCACCACTGCACCGTGCGAGTTGGGCCCGCCCATTTCCATCACGAGGCCGCCGGCCGTCAGGAACAAAGGAGTCCATCCAGGATCGGTGGACGGTGCCACCAGGATTTCCCCGGGTTCGAGATGGGCACCGACGGGATCCAGGATGACCCGGGCAGGGGCCGTTACCGAACCCGCCGAGGCGGGGCTGCCGGACAGCGCACCCTCGGCCACCGCAGCACCTGCGGCGTGCAGCACCTCAGGCTCGGTGCCGTCCGAGAGCAGGACCCTGGGGATGTGGCGCCTGCCCAGTTCACTGGCATAGGCGGCACGGCGCTCCAGGACGAGTCCGCGCAGCCTCCGCGGCTGGCTGGCCCCCTTGGCGCTGCCTCCTCCCAATGCCTGCCGGGCTTCCTCGAAGTCGAGGAAGAAGATGTCGTCCGGGCTCTCCAGCTTGCCGTCCGCTGCCAGCACAGCTCCCACGTGGGCTAGCTGCTTCCGTACTTCAGCGAGGCCCAAGACCAACTGGTACTTGGGCAGTTCCCGCAGCCCGGCAAAAAGCCTGGCGCGGCGCAATGCGGCACCGACCAGCAGCGCACGTGCCCTGCCTCGGCTGCGCGCCTCGGCCACTAGCCGCTCCACTTCCGCCTCAGCCTCTGCATTCGCCCGGCTGAACTGCACCTCCGGCGCCATAGCGGGATCAGTGAGGCGCAGGTAGTTGGCCAGCGCACCCAGGATGTGAGTGGGGTCGTCGGACCACCGGGGCAGGCCCACATCGATTTCGGCTACGGCGCGGTGCCCGTAGCGTTCGAGAAACCGCGCCAAGCCTGCGTGCAGGACGGGGGGCAGGCGCCCGGCGTCGAACTCCGCTGCCAGCACGGATGGCTCCAGCGTCTCCAGGGCCGCACGTGACTCGCGATCGTCCTTCATTGCTGAGGCCAGGCGCCACAGGTCGAGGTCCATCTCTGTGGTCACGTTGTGCGGCAGGCCCCGGAGCACCTTCTGCAGGTCCTCTTTACGGTCCGGTCCGCCCAGCAGCTTTCCTGCCAACCACAGCATCGCGAAGCCCAGAGCGGGCAGGGGCAGGATGGCGGGCACAATCGCAAAGAGCCGGCCTCCCAGGAGCCGCTCCGCGTGGTCCAGCCGTTCAGCTGGCCCTGCTCCTGCCTCGAGCTCGAGATCCTCGGCGAATTGCCGGGTGAAGCCGTCCAGGCGGCGCAGGGCCGCCTTGGGCCTGAACACTCCCCGGAGCACCGATTGCGGGACGCGGGCCCGCACCGCCGCCGGCAGGACATGGCGCACGAGCCCCAACGGTGTCCTGCGGGTCACCGAGAACCGGGGATCATCAAAAATTTGGCGCAGCACCATGGCTGACCTGGCTTCCATCACGTCAAAAACCCGCGGAAGAATCCGGCGGCCCACGCTGCTCCTGACCGGCGTGGTGAGGTCAAAGTAGATGCGCTGGGCTGCCTCGGCAAACGGCGCGGGACCGCCACGGGGGTCGGGGACGGCGAAGCCCGCCGCTTTAGCTACTGAAGAGGCAACCAGCCGCAGCGACGCCAGTCCCATCGGAGTGAGGGGCCGGGTGAGGCCCTGGGCCAGGCTGAAGCACAGGTAGACCCTGCTTCCGGTTCCGACGGAACGGCTCTCGGGGATCGGGTAGAGGGTGGTGATTGGCCGGGACTGGGTCAGCCAAAGGGCGCCGCCGGTGTCGATGGCCCATTCGGTGTCCTGCGGCGACCCGAAGTGCCGCTCGGCCTGCAGTCCGAGGACGGCAAGCTCCAGTGCCTGCCCGTCCGTCAGGCTGGAGGCCCCTGCCGCGCCGGCGAGGTCCTGCGTCTCCGTTCCGCCGCCCGGAAGCGGCCGCACCATAACGCGCTTGTCGCCCAGCTTCCGCTCAAGGATCCGGCCCTTTCCCGGATCCACCACGAAGTGGTCCGGATTGACGGCGCCGGAAACCACCGCTTCGCCCAGCCCCGGGGCGGCATCGATGACGGCCTCCCGCCGCCGGCCAGTCAATGGATTTGCCGTGAACATCACCCCGGCCGCTGCGGCACCAACCATCCGCTGGATGACGACGGCGAGCGCTACTTCGTGCGGCGCGATCCCCAGTGCCGCCCGGTAAGCCACTGCCCGGTCTGTCCAGAGGGATGCCCAACAGTTGCGCACTGCCTCGAGGACGGCGTCGATGCCTACGACATTCAGGTAGGTGTCCTGCTGGCCCGCGAAGCTCGCAAACGTAAGGTCCTCCGCCGTGGCGGAGGACCTTACGGCCACCGGAGTCGCTTTCCCAAGCGCGGCATATGCCTGCTCTACGGCGGCAACAATCCGGGGCGGAACCGGGATGGCGCGGATAGTCTCCCGTACCCTGCCGGCCACGGCGGCCAGTTCAGCGGCCTGGCCCGGGGTTCCCGGTTGCCGCACGGCCTGCAGGTTCCCCAGCTCTGCCAGCACTCCGTCCGGGACCGTCCCGGTGGCTTCGCGGTAGGCCTGGGTGGTGAGGCAGAACCCATCCGGCACCGGCAGGCCCGCTGCTATCAGTTCGCCGAGGTTGGCGGCCTTGCCTCCCACCAGGGGAAGCATGCCGCCGTCAACATGGCTGAGGCGAAGGATGAGGCCGGGGGCGGTATTTCCGTCCCGTGGACGGGAGACCTGCCCGGCCTTCCCTGGTGGGTCGGCTGCCATGATCTCTTCCTGCCGCAGGATCTGGTCAGGCTGCGCCGAGGATCGGCCCGAAGCGGGCCCGGTCGGCCAGGCGCGGGTCCTCGCGGTCCGGAACCACCATTACGGGACCCTTGGCATGATGGAGAACACCGTCCGACGTGGATCCCAGGAGCATCCCGGTGAAGCCGCCGCGGCCGCGGGTCCCCACTACCACCAGTTCCACATGCCGGCTTGCTTCCACCAGGACGTCAACCGGGGAACCGTCCGTCAGCTCGGATTCTGCGGACAGGTTGGGGTAGTGGCTCCTCAGCCAGGCCATCCCCGCATCAAGGGTCACCTGGATATCGGCGAAAAGCGCCTTACGGTCCATCGGAGCAGGAACCCAAGCCAGCGAGCCACTGTATTGCGGAACCGCACAGACCACCCGGAGCGATGCCCCCAGCCGCTCAGCCTGGTCCGCCGCTTCCAGCACGGCTACCCGTGCCTGTTCAGAGCCGTCCACACCGACGACAACCACATTCTCCACGCGCTGGTGCCCGGCCTTGGCCTGTTCTGCTTTCACGCGCCGGTCCTCGGTGGTTTCGCCCAGCCGGTCCGAGCAGACCAGCGGTACGGTGACCGTAGGGCATTTCGCGTGCGCCGGAAGCGCGCTGCTGACGGAGCCAAGAAGCCTGCCAACGAAGCCGCCACGGCCGCGGGTGCCGAAGACCAGGAGCTCTGCTGTTTGCGACATGTCCAGCAGCACACCGGAGGCATCCCCGTTTTCCACCGAGGCGCTCACGTCAATGTCATAGGCCGAGACCTTCTCCAGGGCCTGCTTGACCACCGCTTCGGCGCCTTCGCGGATGACTGAATCATCGACGGTGGCGTATCCGCCGTCGAGGCCGGACGCGGCGAAGATCGGCACCGAGTAAGCAGTAACTATATGCAGTGGACGACGGCGACGCCGGGCTTCCCGGGCCGCCCACACCAGCGCGCACTGGCCGTGGTCCGACCCGTCCACGCCCACAACGATCCCGTCGGGAGCGGCATGAGCGCCACCGCTGTCCCGCGCCGGGTCCGGATGCAACTCTTGTGCGCCCATTGGGCCGCCTCCTCGCGATACTGCCTGATGTTGCGGCTATTCTGCCAGAAAGCCGGCCGTTCCCCGTGCACCCGTATCGCAGCCGCCGCTGCTCAGGAAGGCCCGCTTCCAGTCCTCACTATTCTCCGTCCACCGTTGCTTAGCAAGCCTGTTCAGGGCACGAAACGGCGGTTATCCACAGGCGCGGCCCGGCAGGTTGGAAAGCGTGTTCACCAGGAGGCGAATCTTTTCGGATTGGGCTATCCAGCGCCGCGAATCTTCTGTAGTCTTCAGGACATTGTTGGTCCGGGACGCCTGCTGCATCTTCCAGTCAGAGCTGCCCGGCAACGCACTGCGGCCGGACTTTGGGGGTAACGGGACGCGCGCGGGCGACGACGCCCGCACCTGCCGAAGCTTCGAAGGAGGAAACTGTAGTGTCAAGCATGCCTGGGAATGCCGGGACCGAGCAGACCACCACTGTGATCATTGGCACCGGCTTGTCCGGCCTGGCCGTGGCCGCTGAACTGTGCCGCCGCGGGGTGGACTCAATAGTGGTGGACGGACTGGATATCCTGGGCGCCGCACAGCCGGCCAACACAGCGTCTCTGCAGCGCTGCGACGCAGCGGACTCGGCCAACCTGCGGGAACGGAACGAAATCCTGCGGCACCTGCGCAACTATGCCGCCAGCCACGATGTGGATGTCCGCAACACCACCCGCGCCGTTCAACTGACCCAGGTCGATGCCACGTCGACGGGACGTGCGGTCCCGCAGTGGGAGGTTCATACCCCCACCGGCATCCTGGTGGCGGACCATATCGTCCTCACGCGCTGCGCCCACAGCCAGCTGCGGCGGATGATTAACGACTTCGGCATCTCGGTGGGCCGTAACCTCGTTGCCGCCATGCGGGCCATCGGCATCTACCTGGTAGGCGTCGGGGAGCTGATCACCCCCTCGCCCAAAGAGGTCCTGCGCCAGGCCAAGACGGTGGGCCAGGCCATCTCCGCGAAGGTCAACCCGGAGAACCCGGCTCTCCCGTACACCGGAAGCCTGGCGATCCTGCCCTGCTAGGGCCGGTCAGCCCTCGTCATCGGCGCCCACCGCGAGCCTCCGGCGGGCCAGGATGGCGAGGGTGACAAGCAAGCCCACGGCGGCCGCTGCGAAAATGACGATGCTCCACTGGAACGGTTCCCCGGAGCCGGCGCTTTCCGGCGCCGCTGTCACGCCCGGCTCAGCGGTTCCCATGCCGGGAACGGTAGCGGCCGCCGTCGAACCTCCTGCCGGAGCGGCCCCCTCGGCTGCCGAAGAAGCCGTGAACGTGAAGGTCCCCTCGATGGGATGCGAATCGGAGCTCACGACCCGCCAGGCGACCTTGTACTGCCCTGCCGGTCCGCCCGCCTTGAGCTTCTGGCTGGCCACGTTGTCCACGATGTCCACCGGCCCGTCCGCCCACTCTGCGCCCGAAGCATCCTTGACTGAGAAGGATGAGCCAATGCCCAACGGGTTGTTGCTGAGGGTCACCGATACCTGCTCCGGCGGCACCGCGACTGTTGCGCCCTCGGCAGGGGTGCTGGATTCGACGGCGTCGTGTGCTGCAGCCGGTCCGGCGAGGCCGAGGACAGCGGCAGCAAAAACGAAGGACCCGAGGACGAAGCTCAGTAAGTGGCGGATGGAACGCATGCTTGGACTGCTCCCTTGGTGTTGGCTTCCTAACAGACTAGGCGAAATTGACGGTGACCCTGCCGGAGCCCCCATAGGATTCAGGTATCCCCAAAGACTCCCCCGGAGGACTAATGCTTAAGCAAGGCTCTGCCCTGGACCGGTATTTCATGATCACCGAGCGCGGCTCCAACTTCTCGCGCGAGATTCGCGGCGGCTTCGCCACTTTCTTAGCCATGAGCTACATCGTTGTGCTGAACCCGCTGATCCTCTCCGGACCTGACTCCAGCGGCAATACACTCGGGTTCCCGGCAGTTGCCGCCGTCACGGCCTTTGTTGCGGGCATCCTCACCATCCTGATGGGAGCCTGGGCCAAGCATCCCTTCGCGCTGGCCACCGGGCTGGGCGTCAACGCGTTTGTGGCGGTCACGGTCGCCACCAATCCGGGCCTGACCTGGCCGGACATGATGGGCCTGGTGGTCTTGTCCGGCGTCACGATGCTGATCCTGGTCCTGACCGGCTTCCGTACCGCCGTGTTCCGGGCTGTGCCGGAGGGGCTCAAAACGGCGATTGTGGTGGGCATCGGGCTGTTCATTGCCTTGATTGGGCTGGTAAACGCTGGCTTCGTCCGGCGCATCCCGGACGTGGCCGGCACCACCGTTCCGGTTGGGCTGGGCTTTGAGGGCAAGCTCCTGGGCTGGCCCACCGCAGTGTTCGTCTTTGGCCTGATCCTGACCATCGCCCTGGTGGTGCGCAAGGTCAAGGGTGCCATCCTGATCGGCATCATTACGTCCACCGTCATAGCTGTGATCCTGGAAATGACGCTGCAGATCGGTCCGAGCGTCCAGCCAGGCAAACCCTTCAACCCGCAGGGCTGGTCCCTGGTGGCTCCTACTTTCTCCGAATGGGCTGCCCCCGACCTGTCCCTGATCGGCAAGGCCAACCCGTTCGGCGCCTTCGAGCACCTGGGCTTCGTGGCCGCCACGCTGCTGGCCTTCGTGATCCTGCTGAGCATCTTCTTCGACGCCATGGGCACGATGGTGGGCCTGGCGAACGAGGCCGGGACGGTGGATGAGCACGGCAACATTCCCAACGTCGACAGGGTCCTCCAGGTGGACGCGCTCGGCGCGATCGCCGGCGGCGGCGCTTCGGTATCCTCCAACCAGATCTACGTCGAGGCCGGCGCCGGCATCGGCGAAGGCGCCCGCACCGGCATCGCCTCGATCGTGACCGGCCTGCTGTTCCTGGTGGCCATGTTCTTCACCCCGCTGATCAACCTGGTTCCCTTCGAGGCTGTTGCCCCGGCCCTGGTGGTGGTGGGCTTCATGATGGTGTCCCAGGTGGGCAAGATCGACTGGCAGGACTGGGGCATCGCGATTCCCGCCTTCCTGACGTTCACGCTGATGCCGTTCACGTACTCCATCGCCAACGGCCTCGGCGCCGGCTTCATCGCGTTCGTCCTGATCCGCACCGTCCAGGGCCGGATCAAGGACATCCACCCGCTGATGTGGGCAGTGGCCGCGGCATTCCTGCTGTTCTTCGCCATCGGTCCGATCGAGGCTGCCGTAGGCATGTAGCCTGCTGCCCCAGGCCAGGCGGGCGCAGGCCAGGCGGGCGCAGGCCTGTCTGGCGCGGGCCAGACGGGCGCAGGCCTGTTACACGGGAGTGTTGGGAGCAAGCCCTTCGTCACCGGACACCACGCGGGCCTTCTTCGCGCGGAGCTTGTCCAGCCGGTTCATAAGCGGCGAGGTGGTGGCCCCATGGATCACGATGGACAGGGCCACCACCAGGCCCACAAATGCCCACAGCCAATCCGCCTGGGCAGCGAAGTTGCCCTTGCCCAGCGCGTAGGAGAGGTAGTAGAGCGAACCGATCCCGCGGATGCCGAAGAACGAGAGGGCGATCCGCTCCCTGGGCCCGGTTTTGCCGCCCAGCAGCCCCAGCCAGCCCGCCAGCGGCCGGACCACCAGCAGGAAGGCAAGCGCCACGAGCACTTCGGCCCAGCCAACGCCTTCGAGCAGCCCGCGGGCGATTGCACCGCCCAGCAGGACCAGGATCACCACTGTCATGAGCCGCTCCAACTGCTCCACATAGGAGTGCAACACCCGGTGGTAGCCGTGCGTGTGCTCGGCGGCGCGGATGGTGACCGCGCAGACAAACACCGCGATAAATCCGTAGCCCTCGACCATTTCGGTGACGCCGTAGGCCAGGAACGTGGCAGCCAGCGCGACGAAGCCTTCCGAATGGTTGGAGAGCCGCAGACTTTCGGCCCGGGCGGAAAAGAATATCCTGGCCAGCACCTTGCCGGTGAGGAAGCCCAGGAGCAGCCCGACGGCGAGACGCCACAGTACATCCACCCCAAACCATTCGGGGAACCAGGCTGAAGGGGATGACCCGGCGATGCTCATGGCGATGGCAAGGTAGACAAAGGGAAAGGCCAGGCCGTCGTTGAGGCCGGCTTCGGAGGTGAGGCCGAACCGCACCTCGTCCTCTTTATTGGCGCCCTCCTCGTGGTCTGCCGGCTCGCCCACCTGCACCTCGGATGCCAGGACGGGATCCGTGGGCGCGAGGCTGGAGGCCACCAGCAGGGCGGCGCCGAGGCCAAGGCCGAGGAACCACAGCCCCAGCAAGGTCAGGGCAATAATGCACAGGGGCATGGCGATCCCCAGCAGCCGCCACGTGGTGGACCAGCGTTTGCGCCCCACAGGCCGGTCCAGGGCCAGCCCCGCCCCCATAAGGGAGATGATCACGCAGACTTCCGAGAGGTGCAGGACAAAGTCCGAATGAACTACCGGGTCGGGATCCGGAAGGGTGGGAATCAGGGCGAACGCAGCCATTCCCGCACCCAGGAAGACCATGGGCATGGAGAAGGGCATGTCGCGCAGCAGCTTGGGCAGCACCGCGGCAATGAACACCGCAAGGCCAGCGGCGGCAAACAGGATGTTGGGGGCTTCAAACACGTTGCTGCTCTCCAGCCTGGATCGTTGCGCCCTGCTGGCGCGGCAAAGATGGCTTTTCCGTCCCGGGAAGGGATTGCTCCACAATAGCCCCTTCAGCGCTCCGAACCGTTTGTGGAGGTTTGGGTCCGTGGCGGCTTGCTGATTCTTGAATTCCAGACATCACGACGGCGGCGTTGCTGGTTTTGGCCGCCGGCATGCGGTGAGCTTGAGGTATGCCTGCCTCAATCCCCGCCGTCGATGTCCCGCCGCAGCCCTGGAACGGCAGGTTTGACGGGGACGGCGCAGAGCACCGCCGCTGGTGGCAGGCCGTCAGGCCCTACCAAGGCGAAGCTGCAACAGGGGCCGCGCCGAAGCCCGCCGTCCTGCTCGGCTTCTGCAGCGACGAAGGAGTGCGCCGGAACAAGGGCCGGGCGGGAGCGGCCGCCGCCCCCGCTGCACTGCGCGCCGCCCTTGGCCCGCTGGCGTTCCACCTGGACCGGCCTGTTGCCGATGCCGGGGATGTGGTGGTTGCCGGCAGCGATCTCGAAGCCGGCCAGGAGCGCACCGGCAAGGCAGTAACGGCAATGCTCGACGGCGGGCACCTTACCGTGGTGCTGGGCGGCGGCCACGAAACCGCGTTTGCCAGCTACCTGGGCGTGGCCGGATCCGCTGCCGTTCAGGGTGGCCGGCGGCTGGGCGTCCTGAACCTCGACGCACATTTCGACCTGCGCGATGAGGACGAGCCCAGTTCCGGGACGCCGTTCCTCCAGATGGCCCGGGCGGAAGCCGCCGCCGGACGGGAGTTCCGGTACGCCGTCGTCGGGATATCAGAACCCAACAACACACGTGCCCTCTTCGACACCGCACAGAAGCTGGGCGTCCGCTACCTGCTTGACGAGGACTGCGGCGCGGAGCGCGTACGGGACTTTGTAGCAGACTTCCTCGCGGAGGTTGACGTCCTGTACCTGACCATCGACCTTGACGTGCTGCCGGCAGCTGTGGCCCCGGGCGTCAGCGCGCCGGCAGCGTACGGTGTGCCGCTTGTGGTCATCAGCGCGGTGTGCCGCCAGGTGGCGCGGTCCGGCAAGCTGCTGCACCTGGATCTCGCAGAGCTGAACCCCAGGTTCGATATCGATGGCAGGACAGCAAAAGTCGCCGCGCGCCTGATCCAGACCCTGCTGCGCTGATCCCTCTGTGGCTGGTCCTTTCTATGCGGCTCCATTCCACAGAAAGTAAGTAGGCTGTCTAATATTGGACTTTCTACCGGGTTGCGAGGGAAGGGAGTAAGCGGAATTCGGCGCCGAGGAATGGTGGCAGGACCGCTGCTGGCCGTCCTGCTGATGCTCACCGGCTGCGCAAGCAGCTTTTCCCGCCGACCCAGAGGGAACGCTGGAGAAAGCACAGGGCGGAACCCTCCGTGTCGGCGCAAGCATGAACGGCGACTGGATCCGGATCTCTGCGGACACCAGCGGAGATGTCCGTAGCAGCGACGTCCAGGGCACGGAAGCGGACCTGGTGCGGGACTTCGCGGCTCAGCTGGGCGCCGACGTGGAATGGGTGGCAGGAACCGAGCAGGTCCTGGCCGAAGAGCTCAAGCACGGCGGGCTGGACCTGGTGGTCGGCGGGTTGGACGACAAGACACCGTGGGTGACGCACGCCGGCGTGACCCGACCCTACGCGGAATCGCGCGACGAGCGCGGAAACCTCCACAAACACGTCATGCTGGTGCCTCTGGGCGAAAACGCCTTCCTGCTAAAAGTCCAGGACATGGTGATCGTGAGTGTGGCAGAGCTGCCCTCCAAGTTCCTTCCCGGCCCTACAGTAGGCAGCGGGCACTGAGGCGCCGGGCGCCGTTTACTGGCCCTTGAGGACGTAACGCCGTTCCGGACGCCCCACCCCGTACTTGAGCCGTACCTCAAGGGTCCCTTCATCATGCAGGTATTCGAGGTACCGGCGGGCGCTGACCCGGGACGTTCCCAACTGTTCGGCCACCTCGGCCGCGGACAGATCGCCGTCGGCCGCATTCAGTGTTGCTTCCACAAGCTTGAGCGTTTCGATGCTGCAGCCCTTCGGAAGCGGCCGCTCCGTCCGGTCCAGGCCGAACACCCGGTTCACATCCGACTGCTCCGCCACGTCCTTGGCCGAATCCAGGCCCTGGTACGCGCTCCGGTAATGCTCCAGGCGCTCCTGCAGGTCGGACTGCGAAAACGGCTTGATCAGGTAGTGCACAATCCCGCCGCGCAGGGCCTTGCGCACTGTTTCCACCTCGCGGGCCGCGCTGATCACCAGTACATCCAGCTCCGGGGCGACGTCCCGCAGCCGGTGCATAAGGTCCAGTCCGTTGATGTCCGGGAGGTGGATGTCCAGCAGCACGAGGTCCGGCTGCAGCCGTTCCGTTTCAAGCACGGCCTGGGCACCCGTATGGGCCACCCCCACCACGGAGAACCCAGGTGTCCGCTGGATGAACCCGGCGTGGACCTTGGCTACCATAAAGTCGTCGTCGACGATCAGCACCTTGATCATGGCTGCGTTGCACCTCTTTTGAATCGTGCTGTGAAGACTGCCCCGTTGTCATTGGCCACCGTGAGGTCTCCGCCGGACCGCCGGCAGACCACCCGTGAGAGGGCCAACCCAAAACCGCGGCCATCTGCCGGTCCTGTTTCCTTGGTGGAGAACCCCTGCCGGAAGATCTCCTGCAGAGCCTCGGCCGGGACTCCCGGGCCAGTGTCGCGGACGGTGACGGTGACATGGTCCGCACCGTCCTCCACGAGCACCCGGACACTTGCGCCCGGAAGTCCGCTGACGGCGTCGAACGCGTTATCCACGAGGTTACCCACAACGGTGGTGAGGTCCCGGGACAAGTCATCGCTGACTTGGCGCAGGGCAGACTCGGGATCGAGCTGAAGGGCCACGCCGCGTTCGGTGGCGAGGCTGGACTTTGCGATCAGCAGTGCGGCGAGCGCAGGGTCCTGGATGCGGCTGGTCACTTCATCGTTCAGCCTGGTCCGGTCCACCGTGGCCCCATTGACGAACTGCACCACGGAATCATATTCACCGATCTGGATCAGGCCTGAAATGACGTGCAGCTGATTGGCGAACTCATGGGCCTGGGCCCGAAGCGTGTCCGTGGCGGTGCGGGTGGCGCCCAGCTCACGTTCCAGCGAGGACAGCTCGGTTCGGTCCCGCAGGGTGGTGACCGAGCCGATGTCCCGGCCGCGGGAGCGGATGGGGACCCGGTTCGCCACCACCAGGCGCTCCCCCACCAGCACCAACTGGTCCGGGTCCGGTTGCTCGCGGGTCAGCACCACCTTGAGCGCGGGGTCCACGGGCAGGGAGGCAAGCTTCTTGCCCACGCAGTCCTGCGGAAGCCCCAGCAGTATCCGTGCGCTGTCATTGGCCACCGTGATGCGCTCATGGGGATCCAGCGCCACCACACCTTCCTTCAGGCCTCGCACCATGGCCTCCCGGTTTTCCACGAGTCCGGTAATTTCGCTCGGCTCCATGCCCAGGGTTTGCCGTTTGACGCGACGGGCCAGCAGCAGCGAGCCCGCCACCCCCAGGACGCTCGCGACGCCGAGATAGGTCAGGAGGTTGGGCACGGCGTCGCCCAGCCGCTCCAGGGTGGAGGGGTAGTTGCGGCTGACGGAGGCGATGCCGATCATTTTTCCGGCGTCGTCGAGCACCGGCACATGGGCGGACAGGACGGCGGCGCCGCTGCCACCCACCACGCCCGTCCATGCTCGGCCTTCCATCACCCTGCTGGGTCCAAGTTCCAGGGGATTGCCCAGCAGGCTTGGATCGGAAGCGGCCACCACCGTCTGGTCCAGCCTTGCCAGCGCCACGTGCGAAGACCCCGAGACTGTCCGGACGGATTCGGCCACCGCCGGGAGGGCGGCCCCCACCCGCGGTTGCGCGTCGGGCAACAGAGCACGTACCGCGGGGTTGTTGCCCAGGGCTTCGGCTGCGGACAGCGCCCTGCGGCCCTCAGTGCGCTCGAAGGCAGCAGCAGACTGGGCAAGGGAAATGGCCACCACCGCCACCAGCACCGCCAGGACAATCAGCAACTGCAGCACAAGGTACTGTCCGGCGAGGGACATTCCTCTTCGTCGAGTCACTGCGTGGATTCCTTTAGTGGTGGTTGAAGTGCCCGCGGGCACTGGTGCGCAGGGGCGCGCCGCCCGTCCCCTCCCGGCGTATCGGAACTATACCGCAGGGCATGCGTGAACCAGCGGGGACCGCCGCCGTGCCCGCCCCGGCGCCTTGTTGCCGGAGGCGATGTGGGACCCCGGAAACGTGAACGCAATGAACTTAACTTTCTCTGCGTACACAAGAGTGATGGGCGTCACGGATGGACCTAGCATCGAAGCACAAGGTCAGGTTCGCTGATCATCCCCGTAGAGCATGCATCATTGAGAAGAGGAACACCATGCGCCAGATCCGCGCATTGCGAGTCGCCGCCGTCGCCGCCGGCATCGCCCTAATGGCCACCGGCTGCGGTGCCACCGGCAAGAGCTCCACCGGTTCGGAAAGCTCCGGCGCCGCTGCCGGACCCATTACCGGACTGCAGATCATGGTCCCCAACACCCCGGGTGGCGGTTACGACACCACCGCCCGCGCAGCAGCCAAGGTCCTCGACGACGAGAAGATCTCAACCAACACCGAAGTCTTCAACCTCGCCGGTGCCGGCGGCACCGTGGGCCTGGCCCGCGTGGTCAACGAAAAGGGCAACGGCGACCTCGCCATGCTCATGGGCCTGGGCGTCGTGGGCGCCAGCTACACCAACAAGTCCGAGTCGAAGCTGACCGAGACCACCCCGCTGGCCCGCCTGATCGAAGAGCCGGGCGCCATCATGGTCAGCAAGGATTCCCCCTACAAGACCATCGACGACCTGGTGAAGGCCTGGAAGGCCGACCCAGCTTCCATCGCCGTGGGCGGCGGCTCCTCCCCCGGCGGCCCTGACCACCTCCTGCCCATGCAGCTTGCGGGCGCCGTGGGCATCGACGCGACCAAGGTCAACTTCGTTTCCTACGACGGCGGTGGCGACCTCCTGCCGGCGATCCTCGGCAACAAGCTTGGCTTTGCCGCCTCCGGCGCGGGCGAGTTCCTGCAGCAGATCCAGTCCGGCGAAGTCCGCGTCCTGGCAACCAGTGGCGAAAAGCGGCTTGACGGTGTTGACGCCCCCACGCTGAAGGAATCCAACATCGACCTGGTGTTCACCAACTGGCGCGGCATCGTGGCCCCTCCGGGCATCAGCGACGAGGACAAGGCATCCCTGATCGCCGCCCTTGAGAAGATGCACGCCACCGAGGGCTGGAAGGAAGCGCTGAAGACGCACAGCTGGTCCGACGCCTTCATCACCGGCGACGAGTTCGAATCGTTCCTCACCGAGCAGGACAAGCGGGTGGCGGACGTCCTCACCAAGCTTGGGTTGGCGTGAGCTCCCTGATTTCAGGCCTGAAAGGCCGCGCCGAGCTGGGAGTTGCACTCCTGCTCGGCGCGGCCGGCGTCCTGGTCTTCCTGGACGCCAACCGCCTGGTAACCCCGTACTCCCAATCCGATCCGGTCGGCCCCAAGACCGTTCCGTACATTGTGGCCGGTTTACTGGTGGCCTGTGCAGTCCTGCTGGCAGTTAACGTCATCCGCGGCGGCCAGGGCGAGGCGGAAGGCGGCGAAGACGTCGACCTCACCCACCCCGCAGACTGGAAGACCATCCTGCCCCTGGCGGGAGCCTTCATCCTGAACATCCTGCTCATCGACTGGGCCGGATGGGTCATCTCCGGCACTGTCCTCTTTTGGGGCAGCGTCCTGGCGCTGGGCAGCCGGCACTACATCCGTGACGGGCTCATCTCCGTGGCACTGTCCCTGCTGACCTTCTACGGCTTCTACCTCGGCCTCGGCATCGCACTGCCCGCCGGACTCCTGGAAGGAATCCTCTGATGGACGTCTGGTCCTCACTGATGGACGGTTTCGCCACCGCCCTCACCCCCATGAACTTCCTCTACGCCGTGATCGGCGTACTCCTGGGCACCGCCGTCGGCGTCCTTCCGGGCCTGGGCCCGGCCATGACCGTGGCACTGCTGCTTCCGGTCACCTACGCCCTGGAACCCACCAGCGCCTTCATTATGTTCGCCGGCATCTACTACGGCGGCATGTACGGCGGCTCCACCACCTCCATCCTGCTGAATACACCAGGTGAATCGTCGTCGGTGGTGACGGCGATCGAAGGCAACAAGATGGCCAAGGCCGGCCGGGCTGCGCAGGCGCTTGCGACGGCGGCCATCGGCTCGTTCGTCGCCGGCACCATCGGCACCGCCCTGCTTGCCGTCTGCGCACCAATCGTGGTCCAGTTCGCCGTCAGCCTGGGTGCCCCCAGCTACTTCGCCATCATGGTCCTGGCCCTGCTGGCCGTCACCGCGGTCCTGGGGTCGTCCCGGCTCCGCGGCTTTGCCTCGCTGGCCCTCGGCCTGGCCATCGGCTTGGTGGGCATCGACTCCGTCACCGGCCAGCGCCGCCTGACCTTCGGCCAGCCGCTGCTGGCGGACGGCCTGGACATCGTTGTGGTGGCCGTAGCCATCTTCGCCGTGGGTGAAGCCCTCTGGGTGGCCGCCCACCTGCGCCGCACCCCGCTGCACGTCATTCCGGTTGGCCGTCCCTGGATGGGCAAGAAGGACTGGAGCCGCTCCTGGAAGCCCTGGCTGCGCGGTACCGCCTTCGGCTTCCCGTTCGGAGCCCTTCCCGCCGGCGGCGCCGAGATTCCCACGTTCCTGTCCTACGTCACCGAGAAGCGCCTGTCCAAGCACCCGGAGGAATTCGGTAAGGGCGCCATCGAAGGTGTGGCCGGTCCGGAAGCTGCCAACAACGCAGCTGCCGCAGGCACCCTCACCCCCATGCTTGCCCTGGGCCTGCCAACCAATGCCACCGCTGCCGTCATGCTGGCCGCGTTTACTTCCTACGGCATCCAGCCCGGTCCCCAGCTGTTCTCCAGCCAGGGCCCCCTGGTATGGGCGCTGATCGCGAGCCTCTTCATCGGCAACCTGCTGCTCCTGCTGATCAACCTGCCACTGGCTCCCCTGTGGGCCAAGCTCCTGCAGCTGCCGCGGCCGTACCTGTACGCGGGCATCCTCTTCTTCGCCACGCTGGGTGCCTACTCGGTGAACCTGCAGGCGTTCGACCTGGTGCTCCTGCTGGTCCTCGGCACACTCGGCTTCATGATGCGGCGGTTCGGCCTGCCCGTCCTGCCGCTCATCCTCGGCGTGATCCTCGGCCCGCGCATTGAAGGCCAGCTCCGCAAGACCCTGCAGCTCAGCGCCGGTGACCCAGCCGGTCTCTTCAGCGAGCCGATCGCCGTCGTTATCTACGTCATCGTGGGACTCATCCTGCTGTGGCCGCTGCTCTTCAAGCTGTATCGGCGGACGCGTCCGGCGTCCAGCACCGCGATCCCCGCCAGCTCCGGCGCAACCGTCCCCAGGGAGGTCGGCGGCAGCGTGAGCCACGGCAGCCACCGCGCCGACGGTCCGGCCGACGGCGGCGGCGACGGCTAAGAAGCCGTCCTGCAGTTCCTCCCGGCATCAACTACCCTCCCCACGGACCCCCTAACCTCGCAAGCTCGGCCAGGGAACCCTGTCCATGTGGCCCCAGAAAAACAAAGGAGACACCATGACCATCGTGGTGGGATACGTCCCGACCCCCGAGGGCGAAGCAGCCCTGACCCAGGCCATCCACGAAGCCCGGAAGAGCAACACCACCCTGCTGGTTATCAACTCGTCCAAGGGCGACGCCCTGGTGGACAACCGCTACGCCCAGGAGCCGGAGATCCAGAGCATCGAGGACCGGCTGGCCACCCAGGGCATCGACCACGTGATTAAGCAGCCGGTCCGTGGACACGATGCCGCCGCCGAGGTCCTGGATGCCGCGGAGGAGAACAACGCCGAGCTGATCGTGATCGGCCTGCGCCGGCGTACGCCGGTGGGCAAGCTCATCATGGGCAGCGTGTCGCAGCGGATCCTGTTGGAGGCGGACTGCCCGGTCCTGGCGGTAAAGGCCGGCTAGCTAGCGGGACTGCAGCTGCCCCTGCGGCTGTTCCTGTTCCTGTTCCTGCGCCGCAGGCTGCCTGGTCCGGGGCTGCCCTGCACGGTAAAGTTCCTGGCGTTGGCGCCCCAACCCCTCTACCTCCACCTCGACGACGTCGCCCGGCTGGAGGTAGGGGAAGCGGCCGCTCAGCGCCACCCCTTCTGGAGTCCCGGTGAGAATCACATCGCCGGGCTCCAGCCGCATGTACTGGCTGCAGTGGTGGACCAGGGTGGGTGGGTCAAAAATGAGTTCCGACGTGCTGGAGTCCTGCCGCGCTTCCCCGTTGACCCAGCTGCGCAGCCGAAGGTTGCCGCCGTCGGTGTCGTCTGCCGGGACAAGCCATGGGCCCAGCGGCGTTGAACCCGGCAGCGTTTTGCCCTTAGTCCACTGCCCGGCAGCCCCCGGAAGCTGGTACTCCCGCTCGGAGAAGTCGTTGGCCGTGACGTAGCCGGCAATGCACTTCTGTGCCTCGGCCACGGACCCGAGGTAGCTGGCTTCCCTGCCGATCACGATGCCCAGTTCCACCTCCCAGTCATATTTACTGGAGTGCGGCGGCACGGGGGCGGGGTCATAGGGCCCCGTTACCGTGTTGGTGGGCTTGAGGAACACCACGGGAATCTCCGGTGGTGCGGAGCCGGACTCAGCCGCGTGGGCGGCGTAGTTCATGCCGATGCCCACCACTGCTCCCGGGCGTGCCAGCGGTGCCCCGACGCGAAGGGCGGCCGCTTCTGCCAGGACCGGCAAGGTTCCTGCATCCAGTGCTTCCCGGATTTTGCCCAGCCCTCCCGCTGCCAGGAAGGCGCCGTCCACATCGCGGGTGAGGGGCAGGAGGCTGAAGTACCGTTCGGATCCGTCTTCCGACGACGTCAGGACGGCCGGCAGTTCATTGCCGTTGTCTCCCAGGCGCATGATCTTCATACAGGAATTCCTTCTTTCTGGAGCCGGATCGTAGGTGGACTACCACCATGGTGGCCGAGGCGGGTTGGCTTCCGCCACCGCACCGTTTGTGACTGCACTTCCGCGGCTCTTTTGGGGCTACCCGGGCCCGCCCTTCTTGCTCCTGATAGGGCAGTCATCTGACATTTGGCATCGCGGCCGGTAGACTGGGCAGGCCCCGGGGGACAAACCACAGAAAGTTCAGTTCATGTCTACAGCCACTCAGGAACGCGTTCCGGCCCCATCCGTATCCACGGAAGAGCCGCTGAACCGGACCATCGACCTGGAGTTTTCCACTGCAGGCGAAATGCACGCAGGCCTGCAAGATGCCGTTGCCGAGCTGATCGAGGTTGCTGCGAAGGACGCTTCCTGCGGAATCCTGGTTACCCGGCTGCATCCCGGCCGCTACACCGTAGCGCTGGATGAATCAGTGCCGTTCGGCGAAACCTACGAGGCCATCGCCGCCTAAAAATTTGCGACGGACGCCTGTCCGCCCATCAAAAAAGTCCCCGCCCTGCGTCAAGCAGCGGCGGGGACTTTTGTTTTGGAATTGCGAAGGCTGTCAGCCGCGGCGTACCTGCACGCCGTCGGACTTCAAAAAGAGCTGCTTCTCAGTCGGACCAGCCGGCACAAGCCACAGCACGTTTCCGCTCTGGGACACTTCTTCCACCTCGCCAATGGCCACCACATGCGCCTGTTTGATGATCTCGACGCGTTCCCCGGCCTGAAGAGTCCTCCAGTCGGTAACCGCGGCGGAATGGGCATTGCGCCTCGACAGGACTGCCCCACGTGCTTTCATTTGAACTTCTACCCCTTTGTATATGTTCCGCGCCACAGCCTCTTTGATGTGACTTTCACTACACCTTCAGTTCTACTACACTCCCCGTCCGCCTGATGACAGTGTCACCGGAAATTTCACCAGGCGGACGTTTTGTGCAGTAACGCTGAACATCCTTCGGGCTCAGGCCAGGGCACCGATGGCGGATTCGGCTGCCCGGCGTACCTCCCCTGCTGCGACCAGGCTGTCCGCAGCCTCCAGCTCCGGCGAAAGGAAGCGGTCCGTTCCCGGCCCGTCCACCACAGCGCGAAGGGCAGCGACGACGGCGGCGCCTGCCGGCCCCGGCGTCAGCACTCCACCGGAGAGCTGGGTGCGGATGTCCAAGGCACGGGCCGAGGTCACCAGTTCGATGGCCAGGACCCTCCGCAGGTTCTCCACTGCCTTCCGCAGCTTGCGCGCCGCGTGCCAGCCCATGGACACGTGGTCCTCCTGCATGGCGGAACTTGGGATGGAGTCCACTGAGGCTGGAACAGCGAGCCGCTTGTTGTCCGATACCAGGCCTGCCTGGGTGTACTGGGCAATCATGAGCCCGGAATCGACGCCGGGATCAGCTGCGAGGAAGGCGGGGAGGCCGTGGGAACGGGCCGGATCCAGCATCCTGTCCGTCCGCCGCTCGGCGATGGAGCTGAGGTCGGCGACGGCGATGGCGAGGAAGTCCAGGACGTAGGCCACCGGGGCGCCGTGGAAGTTGCCGTTGGAGCTGACCCGTCCGTCGGGCAGGACCACCGGGTTGTCGATTGCGGCGGCCAGCTCACGCGAAGCGACGAGGGCTGCATGGTCCAGCGTGTCCCGGACGGCACCGGCAACCTGCGGGGCGCAGCGGAGCGAGTAGGCGTCCTGTACCCGCGAGTCCCCCACCCGGTGGGAGGCAACAATCGGAGAATCCGACAGCACGCGCAGCATGTTGTTGGCACTTGCCGCCTGCCCCGGGTGCGGGCGCAGCGCAGCGTGAAGTTCCGGCAGGAACACTTGGTCGGTGCCCAACAATGCCTCGACGCTCAGCGCGGCGGTGATGTCCGCCGTCGTCAGGAGCTGGCGAAGGTCCGCGATGGCCATGAGGAGCATGCCCAGCATGCCTTCCGTGCCGTTGACCAGCGCCAGTCCTTCCTTCTCGGCGAGGGTGACTGGCTCGATGCCATGCTGGGCGAGAAGTTCGGCGACGGCGGGGCGGCCGGCAATGCCGTAGAGCTCGCCGTCGGGCCCGGCTGCTTCACCCTCCCCCATCAGGACCAGGGCGCAGTGGGACAGCGGGGCGAGGTCGCCGGAGCAGCCCAGGGAACCGAATTCGCGGACCAGGGGCGTGATGCCGGCGTTGAGCACGTCCACCATGGTCTGCAGGACCACAGGGCGGACACCGGTGCGGCCGGAGGCGAGGGTCTTGGCGCGCAGGAACATGATGCCGCGCACCACTTCATGTTCCACGGCCGGACCCATGCCGGCGGCGTGGCTGCGGATCAGGCTCTTCTGCAACTGCGTGCGCAATTCGTTGGGGATGTGGCGGTTGGCCAGGGCGCCGAAGCCGGTGGAGATTCCGTACGCCGGGACGTCGCTGGCAGCCAGGTCGTCGATGTGTGCCCGGACCTTGGCAACGGTTTCCATTGCTTCCGGGGAGATGGCGACCTTGGCGTTGTGGCGCGCGACGGCGACGACGTCCTCGGGCGTGACCCCGCTGGACCCAAGGGTGACGGTCAGCGGTTCGTGGGTGATGGTGCTCATGTTATTCACTTTCTGGGGCCACGCGGACAGGGTTCCCTGGCCGAGCTTGCGAGGTTAGGGAGTCCGTGGGGATCATGGGGATGCGGACGCCGCGTTCCTTGGCGACGTCGAGGGCGCGGTCGTAGCCGGCATCGGCGTGGCGGATGACGCCCATGCCGGGGTCGTTGGTGAGGAGTCGCTCAAGTTTCTGGGCGGCGAGGTCGGTGCCGTCGGCGACGGAGACCTGGCCGGCGTGGATGGACCGGCCGATGCCCACGCCACCGCCATGGTGCAGGGATACCCAGGTGGCGCCGGAGGCGGTGTTGAGCAGGGCGTTCAGCAGGGGCCAGTCGGCGATGGCGTCCGAACCGTCCGCCATGGCCTCGGTTTCGCGGTACGGGGAGGCGACGGAGCCCGAGTCCAGGTGGTCGCGGCCGATCACGATGGGGGCCTTCACCTTGCCTTCCTTGACGAGCTGGTTGAACAGAAGCCCGGCCTTGTGGCGTTCGCCGTAGCCGAGCCAGCAAATCCGGGCAGGCAGGCCTTCGAACTCCACCCGTTCCTGGGCGGCGTCGATCCAGCGGTGCAGGTGCTTGTTCTCCGGGAAGAGTTCCTTGATGGCCTCATCGGTGACCCGGATGTCCTCGGGGTCTCCAGACAGCGCGACCCAGCGGAAGGGACCAAGGCCCTCGCAGAACAGTGGACGGATATAGGCGGGAACGAAGCCGGGGAACTCAAACGCCCGGGTGTAGCCGCCCTTGCGGGCTTCGTCCCGGATGGAGTTGCCGTAGTCGAAGACCTCCGCGCCGACGTCCTGGAATTCCACCATCGCCTGGACGTGGCGTGCCATCGAGGCCTGGGCCTTTTTGGTGAAGCCTTCGGGATCTGCTTCGGCTTCGCGGTGCCACTCCTCCACCGAGATGCCCTCGGGCAGGTAGGACAGCGGATCGTGCGCGGAGGTCTGGTCGGTGACGATGTCCACCGTGAGCTCCCCGGCCTTGTGGCGGCGCAGGATTTCGGGGAAGACCTCGGCGGCGTTGCCCACGTAGCCCACGGACCAGCCGCGGCGCTCTTCCTTGGCCTTGAGCACCTTGGCAATGGCGGCGTCGAGGTCTGTTTCCACTTCGTCGAGGTAGCGCTTGCTGGCGCGGCGGCGCAGGCGGGTTTCGTCGACGTCGACAATCAGGCAGGCGCCGTCGTTCAGGGTAACGGCCAGCGGCTGGGCGCCGCCCATGCCGCCGCAGCCGCCGGTGAGGGTGAGGGTGCCGGCCAAGGTACCGTTTTCGTCGCCGGTCAGCTTGCGGGCGATGGCAGCGAACGTCTCGAAGGTGCCCTGCAGGATCCCCTGGGTGCCGATGTAGATCCAGGAACCTGCGGTCATCTGGCCGTACATCATCAGGCCCTCGGCCTCGAGCCGGCGGAATTCGGGCCAGGTGGCCCAGTCACCCACCAGGTTGGAGTTCGCCAGCAGGACCCGGGGCGCCCACTCATTGGTGCGGAACACGCCCACCGGCTTGCCGGACTGGACCAGCAGGGTCTCGTCCTTTTCCATGGTCTCCAGGGTGCGGGTGATGGCATCAAACGCTGCCCAGGACCGGACGGCGCGGCCGGTGCCGCCGTAGACCACCAGGTCATCCGGGCGCTCGGCCACCTCGGGGTCCAGGTTGTTCATGAGCATGCGCAGCGGGGCTTCCGTCTGCCAGGACTTGGCGGTGAGCTCGGTGCCGCGGGCTGCTTTGACCGGGCGGGCACCGGTGGTGAAATCGGCGGGTGCCATGGTAGCTCCTTTTCGTCTGGTGTCTGTGGTGTTAAAGAGGTTCTGTATCAACTAAAGCCCTTGGCGGACGGGCTTTACAGGGGTTTCATGGGGGTGGTGTCTGGTATTCCGGACGCCCCCCTCCGGTTGCGCCATCACTTTTGGCTGCCAAAAGCCCCGGTTGGGGACCATAGCTGATAGGGCAAAAGTGGGGAGCCGGGGGCGGCTACTTGACGGGGCGGCCGTGAAGCCGGACAGACAGTTCGTCCGCTACCTTTTGGACCCGAGCAGCCAGCACCGGCCATTCCTGCGGGGGCAACTTGTCCTCGAGGAACGTCACGGCGACTGCCGCCGTCGGCCATCCCAGGTGGTCGGTGACGGCGGCGGCGATGGAGCCAAAGCCGGGTGTGACCTCGCCGTGTTCGGTGGCGTAACCGCGCTGCCTCACCTGGTCCAGGTGCGAGGACAGCGCCGAGTACTTCATGATGGCGCCCTCCACCTCGTGGCGGGCGGTGAAGGCTGCGGCGTTCGGGTACAGCGCCCTCACTTGGGACTTCGGCAGAGCCGCGAGGATGGCCCGCCCGCTGGCGGTGAGGTGGCTGGGGAGCCGGACGCCGACGTCGGTCACCAGGGACGGGCGGTTCTTGGCCCGCTCCTCCACGATGTAGAGCACATCCCGGCCGTGCAGTACCGCCAAGTGTGCACTTTCTCCTAGGGCATCCACGAGGGAAGCCAGCAGTGGCCGGCCGAGCCGGGACAGTGGCTCCTGCCGGGAGTACGCGGAACTGAGCTCGAAGGCGCTGATGCCGAGCCCGTACCGTTGCTCCTCATGAAGATGGAGCACAAAACCGTTTGCCTCCATAACGCCCAGCAGGTGGTAAACACTGGACCGGGGCAGGCCAAGGGAAGACGCAATTTGCGACGCCGCCATCGGCCCCCGCCGGGAAGCCAGCAGTTTCAGGATGCGCAGCGTGTTCTCGGCAGCCGGAACCTTCGACGCCACCTTTATTGCCGCCTTCGTTTCGCTGGCCGCCTGCGGCCTCGTTTCTGTAGCCAACACCGGCTCTCCTTCGTTCCTCGCAGGATCTCCCATTGCTATCCGGGATCCCGTACTTAAGCATGCGCCTCCGCTGGTTCTCAATTGCCATCCTGAACGCTCCCACCGTCTTTAATACCAGACAGGAGTGAGGGAACGACCAGCTGGACAGGGCGTGGGAGCGCGTTGAGCACTGTTAGGGCTGCTCCGGGGTGCCCGGCCGTTGGCGAAACTTGCGTTGGGTATGCTCCCGCTATGGATGAAAAAGAGAGACTGCATCACTATCTGCGCGTCAGGCGGGACAATCTCCTAGGCAAGCTGGATGGCCTCAGCGAATACGACATCCGCCGCCCGCTGACGCCTACCGGCACCAATCTGCTGGGCCTGGTGAAGCATGTGGCAAGCGTGGAAATCGGCTATTTCGGTGAGGTTTTTGGCCGGCCCAGCGGACGGCACCTCCCCTGGCTGGATGACGGTGCAAGCCCCGACGCCGACATGTGGGCGGCGGCCGGTGAATCCAGGGACTTCATCGTTGAACTGCACCGGTTTGCCGCTGCCCACAGTGATGCAACCATCGATGCACTGCCGTTGGATGCTCCGGGTGTGGTGCCGTGGTGGCCGGAGGAGCGGCGCCACGTCACCCTGCACCAGATTTTGGTCCATATGGTTGCAGAGCGGGCCCAACACCTGGGCCACGCCGACATCCTGCGCGAACTCATCGACGGGAGCGCCGGCCAGCGGCCCGGAGACCCTAATTTGACCGTTCGCAGCGCGGAAGAATGGAAGGCTCACTGCGCCTCGATCGAGGCTGCCGCCCGAGCTGCGTCCAGCACGGAATAGCTTGCCTTGGACCAGAACACGCACGCTGGGAATACACGGGGGCCTCAAACGCGGAGGTCTGATTCCGACGCCAGGAACAGCTCCCAGTCCGGGAACGGGTCGTGCGGCAGGATCTCGGGCACGTCATGGAGGTCCTCCCAGCGGGGTTCTTCAGGTGCAAGGTCGTCGGAAGTTATGAAGTCTTCCGGTGCTATATCGACCCAGGGATCATATGTAAGCGCCGAATCCTCTGCCCGCTGCGCAGGCTGAAGTCCCGTATGAGGAAGGTCCGCAGGCTGAAGTCCCGCACTGATAAGGTCCGCGCCAACAAGTTCCGCGCCGGCAGCTTCCCGTGGCGGCGAGCCGCCCACCTCATGGGGCCAGTGGGGTGGTTCCCAGTCCTGGTGTTCGCTTTTGTAGTGGCGGCCGGTGGGTGAGGTCCAGCCGGGTGGTTCGTTTTTGGTTGCCGGGGTGGGTTGCCAGCCGCTGGTGTGGCGGAGTTTGTGGTGTTTGGGGCAGGGTTGGCCGAGGTTGGATATGCCGGTGGCGCCGCCTTTTTGCCAGGCGAGGAGGTGGTCTGCTTCGTTGTCCACGGAGGTGTTGCTGCAGCCCGGGAACGGGCATTTACCGTCCCGCAGCCGCAGCCAGTTCCGAATCGCTTTGCTCAACCGGTAGCTGGTGCGGCCAATCTCCAGCGGTGCCCCGTCCCGCGGATCCACCAGCACCCGGTAAAAAGAGCCTGCCCCGTCAGCGACCAGAGTACGAGCCATCGAGGCGGGAATCGGGCCGAACCCGTCCAGCACCGCCGGCTCATCAGTCAGGCCCAGCAACGAGAACACCGGCACGGTGACCAGCACCTGCGCCCGGATCGAAGATCCCAGCCCCGGACCGGTTCCCTCCCCGCTGGCGTCAGTACCGCGGGCTCTGTTGGCCCCGCCGTTGCTGGAACTGTTTCCGGCGCCGCTGCTGGAACTGTTTCCGGCGCTGATGCCGGGCCCGGTGTTGAGGAGCCCTGAGGCGAAGTTGTCGGCCCGGAGCTGGGTCAGGGTCCGGGGTTCATCCGGTCCCTGCATTTCCCGGGAGATGGCGGTGAGCCGGTCCCAGATCGCCGACGCCTGGTCCGCGGGCAGGCACGCGGCGACCCAGCCCATCCCGTCATTGTCCGGCCAGAATTCGACCCGCCGGTCCGCCACACTCTTGGCGTGCCGCTTCTCCAGGCTCTCCGGGTGATGGCGTTCCCGCCAGGCCCGGGCCTTGGCTTTGAACCGGTACGCCGGCATCTCCCCCACCATGGCGGCTGCAGCC
>JBKJVX010000101.1:0-30869 GCA_046717065.1 Arthrobacter sp.
AGGTGATGGAGCGTTGGGGGTTACCAGCGGGGTCCGCCGCCACCGGGGCCCTGGGCCACGGTGTACTCACCGGCAGTGACCGTGCCCTGCTCGATGGCGCCGTCCAGGGACCCTTCACCGAGACCCGCGCTGACAGTCGCCGTGCCACCGGTGTAGACGGTGTATTCCTGTCCTTCGGCGATGGCAGCGGAAGAGAAGACCAGCGATGCGGTGGCCTTGCTGGTGACGAACGCCGCCACCACAGTGCCGGAGGAGTCGGCCACCTGGAACACGGTTCCCGCCGCGACTGATGATCCGAGCGTCACCTGCACACCTGACTGAGTGGAGGAGGCGCCGGGCGTAACCACCATGCCAGCGCTTCCGGCGGCCGCCACGGTTCCGCCGGTGACGGCCAGTTCACCGTTCACGTCCAGCGCCCCGTTGCCGGAGGTTGTGGGGCCATTGACCACCACGGTGCCGCCGGAGATGCTCGCGTTGCCGTTGGAATCCAGGCCGTCGCCCTGGGAGTTGATGGTCAGCAGGCCGCCGCTGACCTCCACGGTGTAGTCGCCCACGGCCATCTCACCGCCGCCCATGCCCCCGCCCATCCCGCCTTGGGCGGACGTGCCGGAGGTGCTGCTGCCGCCCGAGGCGTTCACGCCGTCGTCGTTGGCGGTGACCGTAGTGGTTCCTCCCGTCATGGTGATGTGCTGGGCCTCCAGGCCCTCCTCCGATTCCTCCACCGTGGTGGTGCCGGCCGCGATGGTGAGGGTATTAAAGGCCTTGATGCCGTCGTCGCCGGCGCTGACGTTCAGGGTGCCGCCGTTGATCAGCACCCAGCCGCGGCCCTCGTCCTCGTCGTTGTCGGACTTGAAGCCGTCTCCGGCCGCGGACACCTGGTATGCCCCGTCCAGCAGCACCGCGTAGTCCTTGCCTACGATGCCGTCATCCACGGCGTCCACTGTCACGGAGCCGGCCGCCAGGACCAGGCCGTCCCTGGCGGAGATGCCATCGTTGAAGTTTCCGTCCACCGCCAGCGAACCGGTGCCGGCAATGGTCAGGTCTGCCATCGAGTACAGCGCGGCATTCGGCGCGTCCGTCCCCTGGTCTGCGTAGGTGGAGGCATCGCTAAGGGCGTTGGAGGTCCCGTCCTCGAGGTAGATGATGGCCTCGTTGGTGCTTTGCACTGCAAACGGGGAGCCGGTGGTGCTGGTGATGTCCGCGCCGTCGAGGATGATCCGGACCACGTCCTCTTCACCGGTTGCCACCACGATCTGCCCGTCGGACAATGAGCCGTTGAGGCGGTAGGTGCCGGCCGCGGTGATGGTGACGGTGTCGCCGTCAACCTTTACAGCGTCCGACGACGTAGCGGTCACCGTGCTGGCACCGTCCGCCAGGGTCACGGCTACTTCGGCGGCGGTGTCCCAGGTGAGGTCGTCGGCGTCGTAATGCGTGTCCTCTGCCAGCGTGTCCAGGGAGACGGCCTGCGCTGTGCCGGACCTGGCGGCGGACGTGGTGCCGCTGCCGCTGATGGCCGAGACGCCGGTGGGGGTGGTGCCTGCTACCGAGCAGCCCGCGAGGCCAATGGTGACGGCCAGGGCGGCAACGGAGAGGTGGGTACGGAGGTTCTTCATGGCGGGTCCTTTGGGAAGTTTCGGGGGCTGAGGCGGGAAGAGGGAGGCTAGGCGGCGGGCCGGAGGGACAGGCTGCGGCTCAGGGTCCGGTTCCAGCGGTTGGCGGGAAGGTCGGGACAGAGGGCGGCCATCCCGGTGGCGAACTTGGAGATCCGGGAGGGCCGGACGCCGTGAGCCCAGAGGTGCCGGTCAAGCGGGCCCGCAGTGGAGCCCGACTTCGTCTCCACTATCACCGCCTCATCGAGAACCCACGCCGGGTGGGCCCGGCGCTGCCAGGTCACGTCGGTGTCGATGGTGGCGCGGCTCCCGGACTCCGGCAGGTACAAGGTGGTCCGGTTATAGCGGGTTTCCAGCACTGGCCCGAGGCGGCCGGACGGCATGGCACCCACCGACGCAGTCAGCGTTTCACGCACGTAGTCCAGGCCTTCGGCCGTGAGCCGTGCCCGGTCTTCAAGGTGATACGGAATCCGCTCCTTGACTGTTGCTTCGCGGGCGCCTTCGGTTTTGACCTCCAGGAAGCTCATGGCGCTGTCCACGTAGGTTCGAGTGCGGATCTTGTAGCGGCGCCGGCGGCCGCGGGCGGCGAGCAGGTAGCTGTCCAGAGCGGCGGTATCGAAGTAGACGGAGTCGTAGGCGAAGCTGCGGGAGCCGTCCATCTCCAGCACCCGCACGTCTGCCCGGAAGGTGTCCAGCAGCTGGCGGGCGAGCCCGGCGGGAACCACGTACTTCCGGTCTACCCGGGTCTGCAGTGCGGCCTCGGCGTTGAGCTCGTCCAGCCCGACGGGTGGAAGGACGCTAACATTGCCGACGACGTCTGTTCCGGTGGTGCTCATGCGGCACCTGCCCGGATGTGAGAGGTAGCGGGGGCGTGGGCAGGCTCCGGTGCCCTGCCGTGGGCGGGGCGGTAGGCAGGGACGGCGGACGCCGCCGTCGTCACTTCTGACATGGTTGCCGGGGCGGTGGGGAAGACGGCGGGGGAGTAGGCGTACCGGACGTCAACGATGGTTTTGTCATTGACCAGGTCCAGTTCCGAGATGGTGGCTGAGTGGACCTTGCCGTGCAGTACTTCCTCGAGCCGGGCGTAGAGTTCGCCGTCTTCGGCAATGGCCCGGTCCAAAACCACGGTCTGGTGCCGGTGTGCGGGCAGGACGCGGGGGTGGTCGCCCACGAACATGACCAGCAGGATCAGGGCCATCAGCGATCCGGTCAACCAGAGGGGCTCGATGCCCAGGCCGGCGATCAGGCCGAGGGCCAGCCCTGAGAAGTAGTAGGCAACCTCGTGCTGGGCCAGCTCGGTGGACCGGAGCCGGATGATGGACAGGACGCCGAAGAGGCCCAGTCCCAGGCCGAGGCCGGCGGCGGATCCGGACAGTGCAGTGGCCACGGCCAGGACGCCAACGTTCATGCCGAGGTAGGACACCACCAGGTCGCGCCGGCGATGGCGGCGGAGGTACAGGACGAAAGTCAGGATGCTGATGGCCGCGAGGTCGGCGAGGATAAAAATCAGTGAATTCATGGGATTCTCCGGGGTGTGTTCGGGGGGCTGTTATCTACATTCCGGGCCCAAGTTGTGCAGGTGCTGTGATGGAACCCAGCCGTGAATATGGGTGTTTGGCGCGCGTATACCTGCTGTTTTCACGCCCGATCACCGCCGCATCCAGCAGTTGGCGTGCCCGGCCGGCTTCGATCGATAGGATCAGACGCGTGACGAACTCCTCCGACGCCGTGCTGCGCCTGAGGCGTCTCCTGGTCTTCACCGTGTTCGCGATTTGCGTCGTCACAGCGCTGTCATTCTGGGCGCTGCAGCAGTCCGGCGCGGATGCCCGTGTGACCGTCGATCCGCCGCCGCGGTCGGAAGCGAAACTTGAACCGCTCTCCACCGGCATCACGCCCGCCGTGAACATCACCCGGAACGCGGACGCCGCGTGGCTGGCACAGGCTGCAGCGCAGACCGGCATTCCCGCCCGGGCGCTCCGGGCTTACGTGGCTGCGGCGGGCGCGGCCAACCAGTCCTCTCCGGGCTGCGGGATCGGCTGGAATACGGTGGCGGCGGTCGGCTACGTCGAATCCCACCACGGGGCTTACGGCGGCGGAAGCCTGGACTCCGCAGGGCAGGCCAGCGGACCCCTTGTTGGCCCAAGCCTGGACGGAAACGGGTTCGCCGCCATCGCTGACACGGATGCCGGAGCCCTGGATGGCGATGCACGCTGGGACCGTGCCGTGGGGCCCATGCAGTTCATTCCCTCCACGTGGGAGATTGCGGGGAGGGATGGCAACGGCGATGGGACAGCGGATCCCTTCAACATCGACGACGCTGCGCTCAGTACAGCCAGCTACCTGTGTGCCCGCGGCGGGGATCTCACCACCGCGCACGGATGGACCGGCGCCATCTACTCCTATAACCAGTCGGATACCTACCTGGTCCAGGTACGCGACCAGGCCACAGCATACGCCCGGACGACGGGCGCCATCGGATAAGTACCGCGCCGCTACTGGCCCCGTCCCACGCCGCTGGCCGCCTTCGGGGCCGCCTTTCCTATAGCGTTCCCCGCAAAGAGGTACCGCTGCTGCACCGCGAAGCTGGCGGCCAGCAGGATGATCTCGGCCAGGATCTTGTCTGGCAGGGCCGGCAGCCCGGCGGCTTCGAGAGCCCAGATCAGCCCGAAGTTCGCGCCAAGCAGCACGACGGCGAGGCTGAAGTAGCGCAGCCCCGTTGCCCCGGCGGGTTTGTCGTTGCCCCGGCGGGTTTGTCCCTGCCGTGTTCGAAGACCACGTTCCGGTTGACCAGGAAGTTCATGGCGGAACTGACCGCGCGGGCAGCCAGAACCGCCAGGAGCAGGGAATCGACGTGCAGCGTGAGCAGCAGGAACAACACGGTGTCCAGCAGGAAGGCCGTGAAGGAGGACGCCAGGAATTTGAGCAGCGGCGTTGATCCGCACCGAATCCGCCAGCGGCCGAAGGTGGGATCCGGAGTTGTGGTCCAGGTAGACGGTGGTGATGTTTACAGACTGGATGGCGTAGCCGGCGTTCCTGGCCTCCAACAGCAGGTTCAACTCATATTCGTATCGGTCGCCGCGGACCGACCGCAGCCAGGGAATCATGGCGGCGGTATAGCCTCGCAGGCCGGTCTGCGTATCGGGGATACGCTCGCCCGTGGCAAGGGTGAAGAGGGCCTTCGAGGCGTTGTTGCCCAGCCGGGAGCGCGCCGGGGCGTCTCCGGTAAAGTTCCGGCTGCCCAGGACCATGGTGGCCCGGCCCTGGTGTGAGGTCCGGTTCCGGCGGACGGTTTCGGCCACCCGGAAGAAGTCCTCCACACGGTGCTGGCCGTCGCTGTCGGCGCAGACCACGTCCTGGCCCGGGAGGTTGTTTGCGATGAAGCTGAAGCCCGTTTTGAGGGCAAACCTTTCCGCGGTTGCGCCCGTAACTGATGACATGGCACCCCAGTGCCTTCACGCCGTCGAACACGTCCCGGTACTGCGGGCCGCTGCCGTCATCCACCACCACGAAGGCGGAGCAGGGTTCGGCGGCGCGGAGGGACTTGACGGGCAGGAACAACGCCGGGCAGGGCAGCAATGCCAACGACGGCGGGCGGCCCAACGCTGACGAAGCGGCCTGGCGTTGGGCTGCTACCCGTCGTAGTGGGTGCGTGCCGGACCCTGGCCCAAGGCGTTGACCACTGCCGTGGCAACGTCGTGCAGTTTCGAATTGCGGGTGCTGGACGCCGTCTTCAGGATCTCGAAAGCGTCGTGCTGGCCGCAGCGGTTCTGGGCCATGATGATGCCCACCGCCATGTCGATGACTGTCCGTGATTCCAGGGTTGCCCGCAGGTTTGCCGCTGTCTCGCTGTAGTGGGCAAAGCGGACGGCAAGCCGGAGCGCGAGCGAGGTCTGGCTGACGAAGTCCTCGGCGAATTCGAGCACCCGTGCTTCGAAACGGTTGGGGCGGCCCGAGTACAGCAACAAAGCCGCCTTGGTGCCGCCTTCCAGCTGGAAAGGCAGCGCAAGGACGGAGCGGACGCCTTCACCCAGCAAGGCCGCGGAGTATTCAGGCCACTGGCCATCGTCGCGGATATCCGGAACATGGACAGTTTCCTGGGTGGTGGAGGCAATCATGCTGGGCGTTTGGTTGAATTCGTACTCAAGCCGTGCAACGGCCTCGGC
The DNA here is from genome assembly GCA_046717065.1 of Arthrobacter sp. Classification (GTDB taxonomy): domain Bacteria; phylum Actinomycetota; class Actinomycetes; order Actinomycetales; family Micrococcaceae; genus Arthrobacter. The sequence continues at coordinate 5,774 of JBKJVX010000101.1, forward strand.
GGCCGGGCTGCTGCTGGCCACCATGGCGGCTTTCCGCTCCCGCAGCAGGGTGATGGCGCACAGGATCTCGTCGCCGGGCTCGGACAGAGCGCGGGCGGACACCTGCGCCAGTTCGGTAAGGAAGTCCTCGACATCGGAGCTGTTGAGGACAAGTTCATGCAGGTGGTCAGTAATGGATGTTTCAGTTTTTGCAGTTGACTCGCTGGCCACGGTTTCTTGGTGCCATTCGCTCAGGTCAAAACGAGCCGGCAACATGCTCCGTCCACCCGAAGGGCGAAGGCGGCAATGCTCGCTGGATCGACGAACTTTCCAACGGCCTGCTGCTAAACCGATACCGAAAAGTATATACATCCTCAGGACACGGGAAACGTCATATTGGCTTCCCCTGTTACCCCGTGGCTGCTGGTGCCGGAACGGGTATTGCGGGCAGAATAGGGGACGAGCCGGAGCCGCCGGCGGCCGACCCGGAAACCAGCGGTGCTGCGCCGTGGAGGGACAGAAACATGACCAGACTGCTCATCATCGGTCCGCCCGGCTCCGGCAAGGGAACGCAGGCGGAACACCTGGCACGGCATTTCGGCATTCCCGCTGTGTCCACGGGCGAGATCTTCCGCAGCAATGTCAGCCGGGAGACTGAACTCGGCAATGAAGCCGCAAAGTACCTCGACGACGGTGACTTCGTTCCGGACCACCTCACCAATGCCCTGGTCAAGGACCGGCTCCTCGAGGCCGACGTCAAGGCAGGCTTTCTTTTGGACGGCTACCCGAGGACAGCATCCCAGGTGATGGAGCTCGACAACATGCTGGCTTCCCAGGGGCACGTCCTCGATGCGGTGATCGAGCTCCAGGCCCCCGACGCCGAACTGGAACAGCGGATGCTGCAACGTGCCAGGGACGAGGGCCGCAGGGACGATACCGTGGACGTGTTCCGGCGCCGCCTTGACCTCTACCACCGCGAGACCCACGAAGTGGTGTCCGTTTACGCAGGCCGGGGCTTACTGGTGCCGGTGAACGGCAGCGGCGAACCTGGCGACATCACCAAACGTGCCATCGCCGCCGTCGAACGCTTTATCAACCGAAAAGGAGAACACGCATGAGGGTGGCAGTAACCGGGGGAAGCGGAAAGCTGGGACGGCACGTGGTCCGCAGGCTGGCCAACGACGGGCACCAGGTGCTCAACCTGGACCGCGCAGGGGAGCGGAACCCGGGGCTGGTGGTGGTGGACCTGCGCAACTACGGCCAGGTGGTGGATGTCATGCTGGGGCTGGACGACCGCCACGGCGGATTCGACGCAGTGGTCCACCTCGGTGCCGTTCCCGCGCCCGGCATCATCCCGGACGCCGCCACCTTCGAGAACAACATGCTCGCCACCTACAACGTGTTCCAGGCCGCCCGCCGGGCCGGAATCAAGAAGGTGGTGTATGCATCCAGCGAAACGGTGCTGGGACTGCCGTTCGACGTCGACCCGCCCTACATTCCCGTGGACGAGGAGTATCCCGCCAGGCCGGAGAGTACCTACTCGCTGGTGAAGCACCTCGAGGAGCAGATGGCGGTGGAGCTGACGCGGTGGGACCCGGAGCTGAGCATCTCCGGGCTCCGGTTCTCCAACGTCATGGACCCCGAAGACTACGACAGGTTTCCGGCTTTCGAAGCCGACGCAACGCTGCGGAAATGGAACCTGTGGAGCTATATCGATGGCCGTGACGGAGCGCAGGCGGTGGTCCGTGCGCTGGAAAACGCCGGGCCCGGCTTCGAGGCGTACATCATCGCCAACGCAGACACGGTGATGAGCCGGCCAAGCGCGGAACTGGCGGCGGAGGTGTTCCCCGACGTCAAGGTCACCAAGAACCTGGGCGAGCACGAGACCATGTTGTCCATCGACAAGGCCAGGCGGTTGCTCGGTTTCGAGCCAGAGTACTCCTGGCGGAACCACCAGGTGGACATCCCGGGAGGCGCCTCAATTTAACCCGCCACGTCCGGGCCGCAGGAATCTCATAGGGTTGGCACAAGATCCTGCAAGGACCGGGTTTCGGTGCCGAACCGGGTCCTAACCTTTTGGTAGGGCGGATAAATTACCTGCCCGCGCAGCCCGCAACGCCAAAACAAGGACCCCAAAATTCGCACTCCATCCTTTGCGCTGCCCGCCGCAGCAGTGCTGGTCTCCGCCGTCGCCCTTTCCACCGCTTCCGTGCCGGCGTCAGCAGCCCCGCCGGCAGGTGCCGGCGAAACGGGCCGCTACATCGTCCGGTACGCAGCCAATGCCGATGTAGCCGCAGAGGCAGCCGGGCTGCGGACGCAGGGACTCGGCGTCGGCCGTACTTTTGTCCACGCCTTCCGTGGCGCCGTGGTTACCGCCAATCCCGCACAGGCAGCAGCGCTGGCACGCTCCGGCCGTGCGGTGTCGGTGGAAGCCGACGCCCCCGTCAGGCTCTCCGCAACCCAGCAGCCAGCACCTTGGGGCCTGGACCGGGTGGACCAAAGGCCCCTGCCCTTGTCCGGGTCCTACTCCTGGACGGCATCCGGAGCCGGCGTGAGCGCGTACGTGGTGGATACCGGTGTCCTGGCCTCGCACGCGGACTTCGGCGGACGGGTGGCGGCCGGCTGGAGCGCCGTTGCTGACGGCCGGGGCTCCAGCGACTGCAACGGACACGGCACCCACGTAGCAGGATCGGTGGCCGGGTCCACCTACGGCGTAGCCAAGGGCGCTACCGTAGTGCCGGTCCGGGTGCTCGACTGCAACGGCTCCGGCTACAACTCAGACGTGGTGGCGGGCCTGGACTGGATCGCGGCCCACCACACGGCGGGAACGCCCGCAGTGGCCAACCTCAGCCTGGGCGGCGGCGCCAGTACCGCCGTGGACGCGGCCATCCAGGCGGTAATGAACGACGGCGTCACTGCTGTGGTTGCCGCCGGCAACTCCGCCGTGGACGCCTGCGGGAGCTCTCCCGCCCGCGTTCCGGCAGCCGTAACCGTAGCTGCCAGTGACACATCCGACCGGCAGGCGTCCTTCTCCAACTTCGGATCCTGCGTGGACCTCTACGCACCCGGGGTGGGGATTACCTCAACCCACCACACGTCTGCCACCGCCACTGCATCGATGTCCGGAACCTCCATGGCCGCGCCCCACGCGGCGGGGGCAGCAGCAGTGCTGCTTTCCCAGAACCCCGCACTCTCACCGGCCCAGGTGGCGGGCACGCTCACGTCCAATGCAACCGCAGGCGTCATTACCGGGGCCACCAGCGGAACCCCCAACCGCCTGCTGTTTGCCGGCGCTGCTGCCGCCGCCCCGGCACCCGCCCCGGCACCCGCCCCCGCTCCGGCACCCACTGTTACTGCCATCACCCCGGGACCCAACGCAACGGCAGTAGCGGCGGGAGCCAACGTGACAGCCACCTTCAGCGCCGCGGTCCAGGGCGTCACCACCGGAACGTTTGTGCTCAGGAATGCGGCCGGCAGTACCGTCCCGGCCACGGTCAGCTACAACTCCACTACCCGCACGGCCACCTTGGACCCCGCTGCCGGCCTGCCTGCTGATGCAAACTACACGGCCACACTGGTGGGCGGAACCGCCGCCATCCGCGACGCTGCAGGAACCCCGTTGGCCTCCGCCACCTGGAACTTCCTTACCGGCCCGGCCCCCGTGGTCACCGGCTCCACCCCCGGCAGCAACGCCCTGCTGGTTCGGAGGACCAACAACATCAGCGTTACCTTCAACGAGGCCGTCCAGGAGGTGGCAGGGACGACGTTCACGGTAAAGAATGCTGCCACCGGCGCAGTGGTTCCGGCCGCCGTGTACCGGAACGGCACCACCAACCAGTGGATACTGGACCCCCAGCAGGCGCTGGCGGCCAAGACCAAGTACACCGTGACGGTGTCCGGTGGCAGCGCCGGAGTCCGCGACCTTGCCGGAAACCCGTTCGCCGGCAGGACCTGGCAGTTCACCACCGGCTCGTTCTAGGCCGTCCCAGCGGGAGCTAGGCCATCTCGAGCACGAACTCGGTACGCCCATGCGCGGCGCCGTTGATCTGAAGCTCCAACGCGTGCAGTCCCGGATGATGCACCCTGGTGGTCATCTGCCTGAACGCGTGGCGCTTGGAGATGCTCCTGCTCTCGCCCGGCGCCAGGGTCAGGGTTGAGATCTTGAAGACCTTCGCCGACTGGCTGCCATTGGCCTTGCGGTAATGGACCAGATAGTCCACAGCGAGGCGGACATCCTGGGTGCCGGTATTGGAAATCTCGAAGGCGAACGTCAATTCCCCGGGCACCGTGAGGATTTCCTGGTCAAGGCGCGGCCCGGAAACGGCCACCGACGCCGGCGTGAAGCCAAGCAGCGCCAGCGCGCCCGGGTGCCCCTTCTTGATGAGGGTGCGGAGGCCATGGCGGACCACCCAGCCCGTGTTGCGGTCTGCCGCCGTAAGCCAATGCCGGGCTGTGTCCACAACAGCATCAGGCGCGTGGCGGGCGAGATCGTTGAGGTGGTTGGCTACAGAACGCCGTACATACTCGGACGGGTCGCGGTAGAGGGCTGTGAGGATGGGCAGGGTAGCTTCGGGCCGCTGGACGAGGGCTGGGACGCGCGCCGCCCACGGGAGGTACGGACGTGTGCCCTCGCTCGCCAGGCGGCGGACGTGCTCGTCCGGGTGTGCTGTCCACGTCAGGATTTCGGCCAGGGCCCGGTCCGTATCCCTGGCAAGGAGGCGGCGGACGGCGAATTCCCCGGTGAGCCGTGGCGTCAGTTCGGCGAGCAGGGCCAGGCAGTCGTCGAAGTCCTGCGCTGCATCCGAGGCGAGGGCGAGGGTGACGGCCGCCTCCGAAACTGGCCAAAGGACCCAGCCGGTGAATTCCGGAACTGCCAGTGCGGCACGGAAGCTGGCGGACGCCGTCGTATATCCCGGGACCGGACCCGTGCTGATGTCGGCCACAAGGGCATCGGCCACCAGGTCGGTCCGTGCACGTAAGTTCAGGTCACCCAGCAGGGATGCGGTGGCAGCAGTTTGCTTCCACTCCACCGTGGGCGCACGTTCCGTCAAGATACGCGTGAGCGTGCCTATGCCCGGAGGATCAATCAGTTCGTTCATCACGCCCATGCAGTCAGGCTACCGCTGGGGTACGACAGTTCGGGCGGCCGCTGGATCCCTGATGGAAAGGCCCGGACCCGATACCGCGCCCAGGCCGGGCAACAGGGATAATCTTCACCCTAGGCAAATCTCCATCCAGGGACGGGCATGCAGTGGCACAGCAGGGATCAGCGGGTTCCGGGGCTACCGGGAAAAGGGCCAGCAAATGGCGGGTCTTCCATGACAAATTCGTGGTGGAGGAGCGCTATGTGGAGCCGGACGACCGGCTGGCCCTGTACCGGGCGTCGATCGTTCTGGTGGTGCTGGGGGTGGCGCTCTTCATCGCCACCCTGATCAGCGTGGTGCAGGCCGATGGCCTCTCCACCGCCGACGGCCCGGTGCGCGACTGGCTGCTCGGGCTGAGGTCACAGACCCTCACAGTCATCATGATCTTCCTGGCCGTGGTCTTCGGTCCGGTTGCCCTCCCCATCATCGTCCTGGTGGTCGTTGCCGCCTGGGGCTTCGCGGCAAAGCACGCCTGGCGCCCCATTTTGCTGGCGTCAGCGATGCTCACGGGCGTCATCATTTCCCAGATCATCCTCCAGATTGTGCGGCGCTCCCGTCCCCCGGTGGACCAGATGCTCTTCGGCATTGACCACACCTTCTCGTTCCCGTCCGGGCATGTCCTGGGAGCCTGTGACTTCCTGTTGGTGGGTGCCTTTTTGATCTACTCCCGGCGAAGCAACCGGCGGGCTGCCGTGTTCGGGTTCATCGGGGCAGGCATCGGCATTGTGCTGGCGGCCCTCAGCCGTTTGTACCTGGGATACCACTGGCTCAGCGATGCCCTGGCATCGCTATCGCTGTCCTTGGTGATCCTGGGCGGAGTAATCGCCCTGGACACCTGGCGGACGGCGAGGGTTCCAGGCGAACGGATTACCGGCGAACTGTCCAAGGCGGACGCGCCGCGGGAGTGAACTCCGGGACTGGACAAGGCGTGCCAATGAGGTCAAAGTGCCCGAGCCAATGCGGCCGGACGGGGCGGCGCTGAGGCGGCCGGCCGCCGTCGTGCCTTTCAGCCCGGCGGCCGGGACCGCGCCCGCTTGAGGGCCCGATGGAGCTTGACGTTGGCTTCCTCCAGCTCCAGCACCTTGGCAACGCCCGCCAGGTTCAGGCCCTGTTCCAGGAGTTCACCGATCCGCAGCAGCACCGCGATGTCCGCATCGCTGTACTGCCGTGTGCCTCCGGAAGTACGCGACGGCGTGAGCAGGCCCCGCGTCTCATAGAGCCGGATGTTCTGCTGGCCGGTCCCTGCCAGCTCCGCCGCCACGGAGATGGCATACAGTGCGCGTCCCTTTGCGGGCACTTGCGCCCGTCCCGCTTCCTGCCCTGCCATCAGTTCTCCAAAAACTATCGGGGAGTCTTGCTTCAGTTTCCCACAGGTGCTATAAAAAATCTATATCCATCACCATAGATCATGGGGAGCGGATATGGCATCGATCCAACATCTGACAAGCTGAAGGAGTGGGAAATGATGTTGATGCGTACGGACCCGTTCCGTGAGCTGGACCGGCTCACGCAGCAGGTTTTTGGGACCGCCGCCCGCCCGGCCGCCATGCCCATGGATGCCTGGCAGGAAGACGGTGAGTTTGTGGTGGCCTTCGATCTTCCGGGCGTCAAGCTCGATTCGCTGGACCTGAACGTTGAGCGCAACGTCCTTACGGTCCGGGCGGAACGCCAGGACCCCACCCAGCCCAATGTTGAGCTGGTTGCCTCCGAGCGTCCGCGCGGCGTCTTCAGCCGTCAGTTGATCCTGGGAGACACCCTGAACACGGACAACATCAAGGCCAGTTACGACCAAGGTGTCCTGACGCTGCGGATCCCCGTGGCGGAAAAGGCCAAGCCGCGCAAGATCGAAATCGGGACGCAGCAGCAAGGCCAGATGCAACAGGTCGGAACCTAGGCCAGTGGCGGGCTGCGCAGGGCAACCCCTGGTTGCCCTGCGCAGCCCGAATTTGGAACTGCAGCTGGAACCGGAAGACTGACATGAGCCAAACCCCGGATTACTATTCCGCCCTGCACATCCCGCATGACGCCACGCGGCAGCAGATCTCACGCGCCTACCGTGCCCTGATGCGCAACCACCACCCGGACATGGAAGGCGGAAGGGCTACGTCGGGGGTGCGCGAGGGCGCGCAGGACGCGGTGCAGAAGACCGGATCGGGTGGAGGAACGCCACCTGAGACGGAACTGCTGCAGATTATGCAGGCCTTCGCCGTCCTGCGCGATCCTGCCCGGCGGGCAGCGTATGACCGCGAGGTGAAGGCGCAACCGGCAGTCCGTGCAGTACCGGCATCGCACGCGGGGACGGACATCCCGGTCCGCAAGGTCCGGCACGCCGCCGGCCCGGGCGGGAACATCATACGAATCACACCCGTGCGCTGGGAAAGCGGCCCCTGGGCCTAGCTGCCAGTGCATCTGTCATGCCGGAGCAAATCCCCTGCGATCCCAACCCGGCACCACTTCGAGAGGCGGAGAACTGTATGAGTGATTGGCGCCGCTACGATTCACACCTGATGCCTGCGTTCCACGAGCGCTTCGAACAGCGGTGGGGCCAGGGTACCGCTCCGTTTTTGGATCCGGAAGCGCATGAGGAGCCCGTTCCACGTGCCCAGTGGCTCAACCCCGCAACCGGTGCGGCGCTGGCTGTGGTGCCGGTATGGACGGACGACGAGAGGCAGCAACGGTCCTTCGGCGTGTTCTATCTTCCGCCGGCGGGGGACATTTGGGTGTTGCGGCCGGGCTACACCGGCTACCTCGAACCGGCCGATGGCGAAACGGAGCACCTGGTCACGTTGCGGAACGATGCCTTCCGCAAAGCCGTGGCGCACGCAAAGGAATTCCTGTTCGGCGACCAGTGAGCGGCGACCAATGAGTCCCGGGAAGCCGACGGGCAGGCCGCAGTTAGACGATTCCTGCCGCACCGCTGCCCAGCAGGCTCCTTGTCAGGATTTCGGCGTCACCCAGCAGTTCTTCCGCCGCCGTTGCCAGGTGGGAATCGGACACCGGCTCGTCCTCGAGGGCTGCGGCCACCACGGCCCGGCGCACCAGTTCGCGGGCGAAGGAAGCCGTGGTTCCGTCGGTGCGCTCGGCGGCGGCAGCCACGGCGTCGGGACTGAAACCGGCCTGCCGGCCGTAGAGGCGAAGGAGCTCGATCCGTTCGTGGAGCGCAGGCAACGGGATCTCCACGGCAAGGTCCACCCGGCCGGGCCGCTGCGCCAGCGCGCGCTCCAGCATGTCCGGCCGGTTGGTGGTGAGCACAACGCTGTCCGTGGCGCTTCAGGGACTCGCGGTGGGCGGCAATGCCGACGGCGTGGCCCGCCACCTTGTGCAGGAGGCCAGGCGGAAGAATGACTTCCTGCTCCTGCAGCTGCGGCCGGTGATGGAAGGTCATACCGCCGCTGCTGGGCCCGAACTCACCCATGGCCAGGGAAATGACCTGGCCCTTGAAAACACTCTGGCTGTCCATCCGGCGCCGGTACTCGGCCAGGAACGCAGTCCCCGTTTCGGTGTCCTCAGGCGCCACCTCCAGGGAAGCGGTTTGCCGCCCGGACCGGGGATCCGCCGCCCGCTGCAGGACGGCCAGCCGCCCGCCGTCGTACGTCAAAAGCCGCACCCCGAAACCCACCGCCTGGCGCTGGCTGTCAGGCCCCACAGACAGGTTGACGTAGTCGGGCTGGGCCAGCGGGAACTGCGGGAAGGCCTGTGATTGCTGAAGCATGTCGCTCAACGAGTGGTGGTGCCGCTGGCCGCCGCCGCCGATCCCCACCAGCCTGCTTTCCGGGTCCAGGGCCGCGAGCCCGGCCATGACGATGTCCGCATCAACGAACCGGTGGGGCGGAATCTGTTCCTCCACCACCGCAAGCTCTTCGGCAGCCAGGCCCAAGTGCCCGGTCAGCGCATCCAGCAGCTGTACCCCGGCCTGGCGCCTGTGGCTGCGGGCCTGTGCCAGCTGCACCAGATCAGCAAAATTGTCGATGAACTTCCCCAGTTTTTCATCCATTCCCAGACCCTAGCAGCACGCTCACCGGCACCTTGGGAATCATGCGAGGATATGGTCCTGACCTCGCGGAAGTTGAAGGACTCCGCAGGTACCGTCCTGTTCGTCAGTAAGGGTTGAATCAATGCACATTACCGCCAGGGACCTCGCAGCAATGATCCCGCCGGGGTTTACCCTTGGCGTGGCCACCGCAGCCTTCCAGATCGAAGGCGCGCTGGAGGAGGACGGCCGCGGACCTGCAGGCTGGGACGTGTTTTCCCGCAAGCCCGGCGCCATCGTCGAGGACCACAGCCCGGCCGTAGCGTGCGACCATTACCACCGCATGCCCCAGGACGTGGCGCTCATGAAGCAGCTCGGTGTGGACTCGTACCGGTTCTCGTTCGCCTGGCCCCGCATCCAGCCCACGGGCAGTGGCCCCGCAAACCGCGCCGGCCTGGCCTTTTACGACCGGCTGCTGGACGAACTCCTCGCCAACGAAATCTCACCCATGGCCACGATCTACCACTGGGACACTCCCCTCGCCCTGGACGAGGCCGGCGGCTGGATGAATCGCGACACCGCCTACCGCCTGGGGGAGTACGCCGGCATCCTCGCCGAAAAGTTCGGCGACAGGGTAGCCCGGTGGGTGACCATCAATGAGCCCGCCACCGTGAGCACCAACGGATATTCGCTCGGCCTGCACTCGCCCGGGAAGGAGCTCGTCCTGAACGCCTTCCCCACGGTCCATCACCAACTGCTGGGCCATGGCCTGGCCGTGCAGGCCCTGCGTGCCGCGAACGTCCCGGGGGAAATCGGCATGACCAACGTGTACTCGCCCATGGTCCCGAACTCCATCAACCCGCTGGACTACATCAGCGCAGGCCTGATGGACCTGGCCCAGAACCGTCTCTACGCGGACCCCGTGCTGACCGGAAAATATCCGGACCTGATCCGGGCCGCCAAGTTCTTCAGCGCCTTCGAGCACCCCGCCGAGGACATGGAGCTCATCTCCCAGCCGCTCGATTACTACGGGCTCAACTACTACATGCCCACCAAGGTGGCCGTTGGGCCCGGCGCAGGCGCAGTGCCGGCGAGCATGGCCGAGGCCATGGGCAGCGACCTCAGCGCGGCGGGCAGCGGTGGAACCCCCTTCCACGTGGAAACCTGGCCTGAGGCAGACATCACGTCCTACGGCTGGCCGGTGAAACCGGAGTACATGGGAGTCGCCCTGAAGGAAATGGCCGAACGGTACCCCAACCTGCCGCCCGTCATCCTCACCGAGGGCGGGGCCAGCTTCGAAGACATCATCGTCCGGGACAAATCGACCAACACCCGGTTCATTCCGGACGAACGCCGCCTGAAGTACCTTTCGGACCATCTTGAGGCCGCGCTGCGGGCCACCGCCCCGGGTGGTGACGCTGAGTCGATCGATTTGCGCGGCTACTACGTCTGGTCCCTCTTGGACAACTTCGAGTGGTCGGCCGGCTACAACCAACCGTTCGGGCTGCTCCATGTGGACTTCGAGACCCTGGAGCGGACGCCCAAGGCCTCCTACTTCTGGTACCAGGAACTCATCGAGGAGCGCGACCTTGTCAACGCCGCGGGCGCGGCCATCGCGCAGGCAGCAGCGCCTGGGGTCCTTGATACTGAAGCGCCCGACGACGGCGTGGCACCTTTGGGTGCCAGCGCTTAGGGCGTTTGCGGCTGGTAGAGCTTGGGGCCGGGCCGCGCCGGCTGGCCAGGACGCGCGGTTCCGGACCGGGGCCTAGAGAAGGTCCAGCGTGGCGAGCTGCTTGGCTATGCCGGCACCGTCCGGGGAGTAGATCCAGGGCACCCTGGACGTAGTGTGGTCGCCGTCCTCCGAGTGGCCGCCCGCGAACACGGACTCGCTGACGGACAGCTGCCGGATGGCGATGGCTGCAACCTTGTCAGGGTTGTCCTGGGCAAAGCTTGAGTAGATCGCCTCATCGTGCTGGCCGTTGTCGCCCACCAGGAGCCAGCGCATGTCCGGGAACTCCTTGGCCAGCCGGTCCAGGTTTTGCCGTTTGTGGTCCTGGCCGCTGCGGAACCAGCGGTCCTGCGTCAGGCCCCAGTCGGTCAGCAGCAGGGCTCCGGACGGATACATATTGCGGTTGAGGAAACGGGCCAGCGTGGGCGCCGCGTTCCAGGGCCCCGTGGACAGGTAGATCACCGGAGCGTCCGGGTGTTCGACGGTGAGCCGGTCCAGCAGCACCGCCATGCCCGGCGTGGCCATGCGCGCCCGTTCGCTCAGCACAAACGTGTTCCAGAGGGCAAGGAAGGGCCGGGGCAGGGCCGTTACCATCACGGTGTCGTCGATGTCCGAGACGATCCCGAACTTCACGTCCGGTGCAATCACCCGGATTATGGCCTCGACGGGTTCGGTGCCTTCCGCCCGGAGGACGGCGGTGTGCCAGCCCGGTGAAAGCCTGACGTCCACCTCAGTGTCGATCAGCCCGCCACGGTCCGCTTTGACGTGGGTGACAACATTGCCGATGGTGATTTCGACGTCGGTAAACTGCAGCGGCACACTGGTGAAGGCGCGCCAGCCCCGGACGTTCTGGTTCCCGTTCTTCGCCGCGTGTTCGGCTTTGCTCCCCGGCAGCGGCTTTTGCGTGAGCAGGACCCGTCCCAGTACGCGCACCAGGCTGGTGGAGCCGTAGCCCTGGTACGCGATGGTCTGGGGTACAAAGTGCCAGCGCTTGGCCAGCCGGATCCTTGCCGAATTAACGGTGTCCGAGATCCGGTGCGCCAGCCGGAACACTTGGTTTCCCGAGAGTGCGTCCGGGACCGGAGTGTGCGCTGTTTTCCGTGACGAATTGTTCGGAGCCGTGTCCATGGCTCCACTCTGCCACAGGGCGGCGCCGGGGGAAGGGAACACTGGTCCCCGGGGAGGTGTATGACGTCAGCCTTCTCCCAGGATCCCTCGCAGGGTCTCGGCGTTCCGCACGGCGTGGCCGTCGCCGTCGTTATTGAAGTAGGCGTAAACGTCCAGGCCGCTGCCTGACCACTCCCGGATCCGCTGCGCCCACCAGTTCAGGTCCGCATCGGAATAGGAGCCGGCGTACAGGTGCTCGTGGTCCGGCCCGTGCAGCCGGACATAGGTAAAGGGGGCGGTGGTGCGCAGGATGCAGGGCAGATTGGCGCCGCTCATGATGCAGTAAGCTGCCTGGTGCCGCTCCAGCAGGGTGAACACCTCGGGGCTGTCCCAGCTCGGGTGCCGGAACTCCACGCAGACACGGATCCAGTCCGGGACCGCGGCCAGGAAGTAGTCCAGCCGGGCATCGTCCCGCTCCATGCCTGGCGGCAACTGGACCAGGAGGACCGCCCGTTTATCGCCGAGTTCGTGCCAGCACCGCGTAATGCGCTCCAGCCATACCTCGGGCTCGTACAGTTTTCGGGCGTGGGTCAGGCCGCGGGGGGCCTTGACGGACATGATGAAACCGGGCGGCAGCCGCTGGTTCCACCCGGCAAATGTTGTGTCCCGGGGCCAGCGGTAGAAGCTGGCATTGAGTTCGACGGTCCGGAACCGGGCCACGTAGTGCTGGAGCCGGTCCTTGACCGGCAGCCTGGGTGGATAGAGGACGTTCTCCCAGTGGTTGTAGCTCCATCCGGAGGTGCCGATATGGATTGCCATGAGTGCCTCCGGTGCCTGCTGCCGTTGATGTGAAGGCTACACCCCTGTGCCCGGTCCACTCCGGAGCTGGCTGTGGCAGGGTAAGGACATGGCGCGAATTGAAGACTATGCAGTTGTCGGTGACCTCCATACCGGGGCCTTGATCAACAAGGAAGGCTCCATCGACTGGCTCTGCCTTCCCCGGTTCGATTCGCCCGCCTGTTTCAACGCGCTGCTGGACACGCCTGAAGCAGGGCGCTGGCTCCTGGCGCCGGCAGGCGGGGGCTCCTGTACCCGCCGGGGCTACCGGGACGGCAGCCTTGTCCTGGAAACGGAATGGGACACCCCCGAAGGCACCGTGCGGGTCATCGACTTCATGCCGCCCCGGGACTCGGTGGCGGACATTGTCCGCATCGTCGAAGGTGTCAGCGGCAGCGTGAAGATGCACGGTGAGCTCACCCTCCGCTTCGACTACGGCCACATCATCCCCTGGGTACGCCGGGACGAATACGGCCTGCACGCCATCGCCGGCCCGGACGCGGTCTACTTTGTCACCCCGGCCCCGCTTCATGGCGAAAACATGCACACCGTCAGCGACTTCACCGTCAATGCAGGGGAGCGGGTCCCCTTTGTCCTGACGTGGGCGCCCAGCCATGTTGGGCGGCCGCATACAGTCGACGCCGAAGAAGTGCTGGGCACCACCTTCGCGTTCTGGCGCGGCTGGACCTCGCAATGCACGGTGGAGGGCCCGTACCAGGATGCCGTTGCCCGGTCACTCGTGACGTTGAAGGCCCTGACCTACGCCCCGACCGGCGGAATTGTGGCGGCAGTGACCACCTCGTTGCCCGAACAGCTGGGCGGCCCCCGCAACTGGGACTACCGCTACTGCTGGCTGCGCGATGCAACCATGACGCTCCAGGCGCTGCTGGCTGCCGGTTACACTGCAGAAGCTGCCGCCTGGCGGGACTGGCTGTTGCGGGCCGTCGCCGGTGACCCTGCGGACCTGCAGATCATGTACGGGATCCATGGCGAACGCCGCCTGCCCGAGATGGAGCTGCCCTGGCTGAAGGGCTACGAAAACTCGTCCCCGGTGCGCATCGGCAACGGTGCCGCCGAACAGCTCCAGCTCGATGTGTGGGGGGAGGTGCTCGACTGCCTGGCATTGACGCGGAACTCCCTGTTGAAGCACTCGGATGAGGCATGGGACCTCCAGGTCATGCTTATGGAGCATCTCGAGACCATTTGGGACCAGCCTGACAACGGGCTCTGGGAAATGCGCGGTCCCCGCCGCCACTTCACCCACTCGAAGGTGATGGCCTGGGTTGCAGCGGACCGGATGGTGAAGGGTGTCCGCGAATCGGGGCTGCCCGGGCCGGCGGAGCGCTGGGAGAAGCTGCGGGACACCATCCACCGCGACGTGATGGCCAACGGGTTCGACGCCCGCCGCAACACGTTCGTCCAGTCCTACGGACGGCCGGAGCTCGACGCCAGCCTGCTCCTGATTCCCCGGGTGGGGTTCCTGCCGCCTGATGATCCCCGCGTCATCGGAACCATTGAAGCAATCCAGCGGGAGCTGACCGAGGACGGGTTTGTGCTCCGTTACCGCCCCGACGTGAGCGACGACGGCCTGCCTGGTGATGAGGGTGTCTTCCTGGCCTGTTCGTTCTGGCTAGTGGAGGCGCTGCTGGGTGCGGGCCGCCGCGAGGAATCGAGGGAACTCTTTGAACGCCTCCTTGAGCTGCGCAACGACGTGGGCCTGCTGAGTGAGGAATGGGGCGTACGGGCGGGCCGGCAGCTGGGCAATACACCGCAGGCCTTCAGCCACTTCGCGCTTGTGACTAGCGCTTTGGAGCTGCATCAGGATACGGTTCGGCGAAGTGACACCCCCATTCCGCCGGAGACGGCGGAAGCGCGCTGAGGCGGCGCGTACAAGGGTGCGACTTCTCCTTCGCAGAATAGATAAGTATACTTACTAACACCTCATGGAGTGCTCCCAGCAAGCACGGTGCGGTGACTGACGGAGGAGTGATTGCAAATGGCCGGGTATTTTGAGCTCGTGGATGCGCCTGACGGCGGCTACCGGATCAGGATGATGGACGGAACCGGGAATCTCATGGCCATCTCGGTCACGTTTCCCACGAAAAGGGCAGCTGTAGCCGGAGTGGCCATGGCGCGGGAGATCGCCGGGACAGGCCTCATCAGGGACAAGAGCCACGATGGCGCAGGCACGGTGATCCGGGAGCGCGTACGTCCGGTGAATACGGCCAAGGAGGAGGCTGCCCTCGCCAGGAAAACTGCGGGGGCCAAACGGGCAGCGGTCAGTTGATGGCCCTGCAAGCTGCTGGGTCCCCTGACGGCGGGCGCCGGCAGGGGATCCTTTTTGATGTTGATGGCACCCTGATCGATTCGTCATACATCCACACCATCTCCTGGTGGGGCGCCTTCCGCCAGCAGGGTTTCGACATCCCGATGGCGTCCATCCACCACTTCGTGGGCATGGGCGGGGACCGCCTGGTGGACAGCCTCCTCCCGGCAAACCGGGACCGTTCCCTTGATTCTGACATCATGGCCAGCCATGGGGCCCTTTACGCCTCGCACTGGCCGGCGCTGCGAACCTTCGACGGCGCCAAGGACCTGCTGGCCCAGTGCCATGCGGCGGGTCTCGCCGTTGCCCTTGCCTCCTCCGCGCGCAAGCAGGATCTGCAGGTCATGAAGGCCACCTTGAATGCTGACGCCTTTATCGATGCCGCTACCAGCGCCAATGACGCCAAGGACAGTAAGCCTGCCCCGGACATCCTCGTGGCGGCGCTTGAGGCCATCGGGGTGGAAGCGGCGGACGCCGTCTTTGTCGGGGATGCGGTGTGGGACATGAAGGCCGCTGCGGCGCTGGGTATCCCGGCGATTGGCGTTACCTGCGGCGGGGTCAACGCCGGCGAACTCCGTGACGCGGGCGCCGTCGAGGTCTACGAGGGTCCGCGCGACCTGCTTGAGAACCTCACAGCAAGCGCAATCGGCCGGTTGCTCTCCCTGGCTCCCAACTCGTGAACCCAAACTCCGACGCCCGGCTTCTGACGCCGGCATGCCCCCGCTGCCGCGCTATCCGCCGTCGGACTTTTCGTCGTTCGGCGCTTCAGGACCTGGGCTACAGGACCTGGCCGCCGGCAACCGAGTCCTCGTCACCCTGGTTGGCAGGCTTTGTCCAGGAGACAGCCACCCGCACCGAGCCGTCGTCGCCCCGGTCAATCTCCGTGGCCACGTCCGATGCGCTGGCCCCCATCTCCATGATCCGCTCGCGGTAGGTAGCCACGAGCTGCTCCAGGCTCTCTTCCGTCCACTCTCCGGGCCGCATGCGGGTGGAGATTTCAACCGGTTCGGGCTGGTAGAGCGACATAACGTTCCTCTTTCACTCATGCGGGGTCTGCGGGTGTGGCTCTTCCTACGCTAGGAGCACGAGGTCAGAACAACAAGGATTTTAGTCAGGTTGCTTACTTTTTGCCCCGTGAGCCGATAGCGTCGAAGGATGGGCGCGAGTCTCCACTGCAGCGAAATTACTTCCGGGAAAGGTGAATTGTGAAAGCACTGACATGGCAAGGAAAACGCTCGGTAAGTGTGGAAGAGGTCCCGGATCCCGTCATCCAGGAACCCACGGACGCGATTGTCCGGATCACCTCCACGGCCATCTGCGGATCGGACCTGCACCTGTACGAAGTGCTGGGGCCGTACATGCACAAGGGCGACGTGATCGGCCACGAACCGATGGGCATTGTGGAGGAGGTGGGAAGCGCGGTCACCAACCTCCGCAAGGGCGACCGCGTGGTGGTCCCGTTTAACATCGCCTGCGGCCGGTGCTACATGTGCGCGCAGGGCCTGCAGTCCCAGTGCGAAACAACGCAGGTCAAGGACAAAGGCTCCGGCGCTGCCCTCTTTGGCTATTCAGAGCTGTACGGTTCCGTTCCGGGCGGGCAGGCCGAGTATCTGCGGGTCCCCCACGCCGACTACGGCCCGGTGAAGGTGGGAACCGAGCTACCGGACGAGCGCTACCTCTTCCTTTCGGACATCCTCCCTACCGCCTGGCAGGCCGTGGAGTACGCCGACACCCCGGCTGGCGGCACGCTGGCCGTCTTCGGGCTGGGGCCGGTGGGCCAGTTCTCGGGCCGCATCGGCGTGCAGCGCGGGCTGCGGGTGATCGGTGTGGACCCTGTGCCGGAGCGCCGCGAGATGGCGGCGCGGCACGGGATCGAAACGCTCGATTACGGCAAGGACGTGGCGGACCAGCTGCGGGAGATGACGGCCGGAAGGGGCCCTGACGCGGTGGTGGACGCCGTCGGCATGGAAGCACATGGGTCCCCGGTTGCCGGCTTCGCCCACCAGGCACTGGGCCTCCTGCCCGACAAGCTGGCGCAGAAGGCGATGGAGACGGCCGGCGTGGACCGGCTGGCAGCGCTGCACACATCCATCAACGCCGTCCGGCGCGGCGGGACTGTGTCCCTGAGCGGGGTCTACGGCGGCCAGGCCAGCCCGATGCCCCTGCTGACAATGTTCGACAAGCAGATCCAGGTGCGGATGGGGCAGTGCAACGTCCGGCGGTGGACCGACGACCTGCTCCCCCTGGTGGAGGACGACGCCGATCCGCTGGGTGTAATGGATCTTGTCACCCACCGTTCGGGGCTTGAAGGAGCGCCGGCGCTGTACGAAAAGTTCCAGAAAAAGGAAGACGGCTGCATCAAGGTGGTCCTGAACCCCTGACCCAACTGGCTCGCAGTTAGCGTCCCCGGGGTTTTAGCGGCGTTAGCTGCCAGTCAGTTCAGCACAAGCTGTTCAAGGCCGCCTGGGCTACGTCCTGCAGTTCGAAGATCAGCGGATTTATCTCCAGGGCCGGCGGGGCCGGTGGGTAAGCGACGGAGAGAGTGAGTTGCTTGCTGCCGTCCTCGCTGGTCATCGCGATTATTCCGTAGCCGTCCATGTCACCGGGGAGCCCGTAGTAGAAACGGTTGTTGCAGGTGTCATTCCACCGCCGCAGGGCAAAACCGTAATACTGCGTGTAGCCGGCTTTCATGGCTTCGACTGTTTCCGCCTTCAGCAGCGCGCCATCCAAGAGGGCGCCGTAGAACCCGTTCACTTCCTCCACCGTGGAGATGGCGCCTCCCGAGGGCAGTTCCGCGAGCCAGGCGGGCCGCGCCACGTCCAGCCTCTTCCCTTCGAAGGTGACGTAGCCGTGGACCATCGTGGCCGGCGAGGGCTCGCCGTCGAGCCGGGTAAATTCCAGCCCTAGCGGCTCGGCGACGTCGGCTGCCAGGACCCGCCCGATCCCTTGGCCGCGGAGTCGCTGCACGATGAGGGCAAGGGCCGCATAGTTGGACCGCGAGTAGTCGAAAACGTGCGCCAGCCGTCCCTCCCAGGGCAGGGTGGCGGCCAAGGCCAGTTGCTGTTCAAGGGTGAGCGGCCGGTCCATGGATTCCTCCCAGCTGCCGGAGGCCAGCAGGGGAACAGAGAAATCGGGGATGCCCGATTCATGGGTCAGGAGTTGGCGTACGCTGACTGGCCCGGGTGGATGCAGTACGGACACGAATTCAGGAAGATAGTCCCTGACTTGGGCGTCCAGGTCGAGCCGGCCCTCCTCGACCAGTTTCATCACCGAGACCGCCACCATTGACTCCGTGATGCCGCCGACGTGGACGGGATCCGCAACTGTGGCAGGCTCACCCGATTCGAGGCTGCGGACGCCGGCAGCGTGCGTCCACGTCTCATCCCTGTTCCGGACGGAGATCAGGACGGCAGGGGCGCCCTCCTCCAGCATCCGGGCGCTGAAGTCCTCCAGAAGGGTGAGGGCTGCGGGCTTGTCCGGTTCCGGAGGTTGCGGTTCCTCGATGCAGCCGGCAGAGGAGGACAACAGCAGGACTAAACACAGGACGGCTGCAGTCCGCTTCCACGGCCTGCCCTGGGTTCTGCCCATAGCACCCATTTTCCCCCAACTAAGTAGCGCCTAGTGTCGTTTTGAGGTTCCAAAACGACACTTGGCGCTACCTGGTTGGGAATAGGGGTTAGGTGAGGCGGACCTGCCGGTTCATGTCCTTGTAGAGCAGGTAGCGGAATTCGCCCGGGCCGCCGGCGTAGCAGGCCTGCGGGCAGAAGGCGCGCAGCCACATGAAGTCGCCGGCCTCAACCTCAACCCAGTCGTTGTTCAGCAGGTACATGGCCTTGCCCTCCAGGACGTACAGGCCGTGCTCCATAACGTGGGTTTCGGGGAACGGGATGACGCCGCCGGGCTGGAACGTCACGATGTTCACCTGCATGTCGTGGGCGAGGTCGTTGGAGTCCGTGAAGCGGGTGGTCTTCCATGCGTCGTTGGTGTCCGGCATCGACGTGGGCTGCACGTCCTTTTCGTTGGTGACGAAGGACTTGGCCTCGTAGCCCTCAAGGCGTTCGTAGGCCTTGCGGATCCAGTGGAAGGACACAACGTCGCTGGAAACGTTCTCCAGGCCCCACTCCGAACCGGCAGCCAGGTAGGCGTAGCCGCCTTCCTCCAGCTGGTGCAGTTCGCCGTCGAGGGTGAGGTTCACCTTGCCGCGGGTAACGAAAATGACGCCTTCGACGCCGGCCTCGAACTCGGCCTTGGGAGCACCGCCGCCCGGGCCGATCTCCACGATGAGCTGCGAGAACGTCGTGGCGAAGCCGGAGATGGGCCGCGCGATGATCCAGGAGCGGGTGTTCGAAAAACCCGGAAGGTTGGACGTGACGATGTCGGTCATGACGCCCTTGGGAATGACCGTGTAGGCCTCGGTCACGATGGCCCGCTCCGTGGTCAGGTGCGTCTGCGGCGGCAGTCCGCCGGTGGGGGAGTAGTACTTGCCCATGAAAGGGTTCCTTACCTAGGAGTTGGAAGTGGTGGCGAGCCTCGGGTAGGCCAGCGCAGTGAGTTGGGGGATGCCGACGCCGGCGAGCGCCTGGACTTCATCGGCACCAACGGCGCCGCACTGGACGCCCCGCAGCACAAACGCAGCCAGTGCCCGGGCGGTGGCGGGCTCGTCCATGATGCCGCCTTCGGTCTGCTCCACGTAGTTCCGCAGCCGGGCTGCGGCGGCCGGAAGTCCCTGCCGGTAGAAGGCATAGGTGGCAGCGAAGCGGCTGGGCAGCTGGGCCGGGTGCAGGTCCCAACCCTGGTAATAGCCGCGTTCCAGCGACCGCCGGACCAGCCGGCCGTGCAGCTGCCACGCGTTCTCCACGTTGTCGCCCACCGGGATGATGTTGGTGGAACCGTCCGAGAGCCGGATACCGGTGCCCGCCACGGCGAGCTGCATGACTTCCTTGGCGAAGTCCGCCACGGGATGCTCCGTGGACTGGTATTCCGCGGAGATCTGCAGGGACGCGGAATAGTCATACGTGCCGTAGTGCAGGCCGCTGATCCGGCCGGGGACGGCGTGCGGCAGCTGGGCAACCGGTGACGTCCCGTCGGGGCCGAGGATCAGCTGGGGCGTTTCCACCTGCACCTCGAAGCGGAGCCGTCCGGCGGGAAGTGAGTGGACTTCCTCCAGCCGGGACACGGCGTAGTCCATCGCCTGCACCTGGGCCACGGTGGTGACCTTGGGCAGGGTCAGGACCAGGCCGTCGGGCAGTTCGCCGGCCGAAGCCAGGCCGGACACGAACAGGTCCAGCGTCCGCAGCCCGCGGGAGCGGGTGGCTGCCTCAAAGCACTTGAAGCGGATGCCGATGAAAGGGGGAGCGGAACCGGCAGCGACAGCGGCGGCCACAGCGGACGCCGCCGTTACAGCGGCGGCGTCCTCGACGTCGTCGCCCCTGTCCCCGAAGCCGTCCTCGAAGTCGAGGCGCAGGTCCTCGACGGGCTCACTTGCCAGTTTGGCTTCGACCCGCGGGGCAACAGCCGCCGCGAGGGCGCCGTCCTGGCCCAGCAGCGCGCCGAGCTTCGCCAGGCCGCCGTGGGCGTCAGCAGTACTCAGCGCCTCGGCGCCCCAGTCAGCAGCGAACGACGCCGTGAACTTGTCAGCGGGCACGTACACCGTGTGGACGGGCTGGCGGGAGCCGTCGTCGCCCGGGTAGTTCTGCTCCAGCAGCCGGTCAGTGGCGGCCAGCTGTCCGTCGATGTGCGCGAGGTCCCGCGGGGAGAGCGACGCCTTGGGTATTGCCGGCATGCCTCAGCCCACCAGTTCGTAGGCCGGGGTGGTGAGGAAATCCGTGTAGTCCTCGGAAAGGCAGATGTCGGCGATGAGTTCGCTGGCGGGCTGGTAGTAGAGGCGGAAGGCTTCGTCGCCGAACTCGGTGCGGAGCCGCTCGGTTTCCTCGCCCAGGATCCGTTCCACCAGCTCGCGGGTGACGGTGTTGCCGGTGTCCGCGAGGACTGACTTGTTGCGGATCTGCTGCCACACCTGCGAGCGGGAGATTTCCGCCGTGGCAGCATCCTCCATCAGGTTGTGGATGGCGACGGCGCCGTTCCCGGACAACCACACGGCGGTGTAGGCGACGGCCACGTAGAGGTTCAGCCGCAGGCCCGACTCGGTCACCTGGCCTTCGGCGGAGGCCACGTCCAGCAGCTGCTCCGCCGTCACGGAAACCTCGGGGCGCTGCTTGTCCAGCTGGTTCGGCCTGTCCCCGAGGACGGCGTCGAAGACTTCCCGGCAGGTGGGAACCAGGTCCGGGTGCGCAACCCAGGAACCGTCAAAGCCGTCGTTCGCTTCGCGGGTCTTGTCCGCGCGGACCTTGGCGAAAGCCGCCTCGGTAACCTCCGGGTGGCGGCGGTTGGGGATGACGGCCGCCATGCCGCCCATCGCGAAGGCGCCGCGCTTGTGGCAGGTCTTCACGAGCAGTTCGGTGTAGGCGCGCATGAACGGGGCGGTCATGGCAACGGAAGCACGGTCCGGCAGGACAAACTCCTCGCCAGCGTCGCGGAAGTACTTGATGATGCTGAACAGGTAGTCCCAGCGGCCGGCGTTCAGGCCGGAGGCGTGGTTCCGGAGTTCGTAGAGGATCTCGTCCATTTCGAACGCGGCCGGGATGGTTTCGATCAGCACGGTGGCGCGGATGGTGCCCTGGTGCAGGCCGAGGTAGTCCTGGGCGAACACAAAGACGTCGTTCCAGAGCCGGGCCTCGAGGTGGCTTTCCATCTTGGGCAGGTAGTAGTACGGGCCCTGGCCGTTGAGGACCAGCTGCTTGGCCACGTGGAAGAAGTGCAGGCCGAAGTCCACCAGCGCACCGACGGCGGGCTCGCCGTCGATGAGCAGGTGCTTCTCCGGCATGTGCCAGCCGCGGGGCCGGGCCACCACGACGGCGAGCGGCGCGTCGGTGCGGAGCCTGTACTCCTTGCCCTCGGCCGACGTATGGCTGAGGGTGCCCTGGGCGGCGTCGCGGAGGTTCAGGATGGCGTCGATGACGTTGGCCCAGGTGGGTGTGCTGGCATCCTCGAGGTCCGCGAGCCACACCTTGGCGCCGGAGTTCAGGGCGTTGATGGCCATCTTTGCAGGAGAGGCGGGCCCGGTCATCTCAACCCGGCGGTCCTGCAGCGCCGCGGGCGCGGGCGCAACCTTCCAGTCGCCGTCGCGCACGTCCTGGGTTTCCGGGAGGAAGTCCAGCTTGCCGGTCTCGGCTACGCGCTGCCGCTTGACGCCGCGGGCAGCCAGGAGTTCGTTGCGGGTACCGGCAAAGCGGGTGTGCAGCTCCTCCAGGAATGCCAGCGCCTTGGGGGTGAGGATCTCCTCCGCGCGGTCAATGGGCCGGGGATCTGTGACAGTGATGGCCATTTCTGGTCCTTTCCTTGTGCTGAAGTCAGGCAGTGAATCAGGCGCTGGCCAGGGCTTCTTCGAGTTCCTTGGCTGCAGCCGCGGTTGCCGCGTTGGCGGCGTGGGCGGCGGCAGCAACGGCTGAGGCAACATCGGCGGCCACGTGGGGATCGAAGACGCTGGGGATAATGTAGCTGGCATTGAGCTCGTCGTCAGCTACCCGGTTGGCGATCGCCTCCGCGGCGGCCACCAGCATCTCCGGCGTGATGTCCGATGCGCCGGCGTCGAGCAGGCCCCGGAAGAAGCCGGGGAAGGCCAGCACATTGTTGATCTGGTTGGGGAAGTCGCTGCGGCCCGTGGCCACCACTGCGGCATGCCGGGAAGCGACGACGGGATCGATCTCAGGCGTGGGGTTGGCCATGGCAAACACGATCGCGTTCTCTGCCATGGCAGCAACCTGCTCCTCGCCGATCACGTGCGGCGCGCTGACGCCGATGAACACGTCGGCACCTTTGAGTGCATCGTGCAAGGTGCCGGCGAAGCCTTCCTCGTTGGTGTTCGCGGCAATCCAGCTGCGGTGCTCGTCCCCGTATTGCTCGCCGGAGTGGATGGCGCCGGAGCGGCCGGCGGCGATGATGTGCCGTGCGCCCTGAGCCTTCAGGAGTTGAATGATGGCGGAGCCGGCCGCGCCCACGCCGGAGACCACGATCCGAACCTCATCGAGTTTCTTGCCCACAACCCGGAGCGCGTTCACCAGGGCGGCGAGGGTGACGATGGCGGTACCGTGCTGGTCGTCATGGAAGACCGGGATGTCCAGTTCCTCGCGGAGCCGGTTCTCGATTTCAAAGCAGCGCGGGGCGGCGATGTCTTCCAGGTTGATGCCGCCATACACGGGCGCCATGGCCTTGGCGATCATGATGATCTCCTCGTTGTCCTGTGTGTCCAGGCATACCGGACACGCGTCAACGTTGGCGAACTGCTAGAACAGGGCAGCCTTGCCTTCCATGACCGGCAGGGCCGCGGCCGGGCCGATGTTGCCCAGGCCAAGGACGGCCGAGCCGTCGGTGAGGACGGCGATGGTGTTCCGCTTGACGGTCAGGTTGCGGGCCGCTGCCGGGTCCTCGGCGATGGCGAGGCAGACGCGGGCGACGCCGGGCGTGTAGGCGCGGGAGAGGTCGTCGCGGTTGCGCAGGGCTACTTTGGGGACGACTTCGAGCTTGCCGCCCAGGTGCATCAGGAAGGTGCGGTCCGAGACGTGCTGGACGGTGACGCCGTCGAGCGCGTTGAGGGCGTCTTTGACCCTGCCGGCGTGCTCATCGTCGGTGGTGTTGCAGGTGACGTCGACAACCAGTGTCTCGTGGTGGGACTCGCTGACGTCCAAGGCGGTAATGGCCGCGCCCGCTGCGCCAACGGCCGCGGCGAGCTCGCTGGTGGCGCTGAAGCTTGACGGTGCTTCCACGCGCAGGGTGATCGAATTTCCGGGGCTGGGGTTCGCCATTGAATGTCCTCCTGTTGGGCCCGGGACGGGCTTCTGCTCGAATCCGAATGTTTTCGTATTATGGATATTATTATCTACTTTGTGGAAATACAAGCTCATCTTGCTCTTCGTCGCGTCCGCCGGGCCGGTGCTGTATCTTGAGAGCATTAGGGCAATTCTTTTCACGATGCGGATAAGACTTGTCGGAATCCGAGTCCACAGGAGACTGGTACATGGCTGAGAAAGCCGCAGGTGGCGTCCAATCCGTTGAGCGTGTCTTCGAACTGCTGGAACTGATCACTGACGCCGGCGGCGATGTCACCCTCAGCGAGTTGTCCTCGTCCACGGATCTGCCGCTGCCCACAATCCACCGCCTGCTGCGCACCCTGGTGTCGCTGGGCTACATCCGCCAGCTGCCCAACCGGCGCTACGCCCTGGGTCCGCGGCTCATCCGCCTGGGCGAAGGAGCCAACAAGCAGCTTGGTGCTGTAGCCCGCCCACAGCTGAAAACGCTGGTGGACCGGCTGGGGGAGACTTCCAACATGGCCGTGCTCGACTCGGACATGGTGATTTACGTGGCGCAGGTGCCGTCGCTGCACTCGATGCGCATGTTCACCGAGGTGGGTCGGCGTGCCCATACCCACGCCACCGGCGTCGGCAAAGCCATCCTGGCGCAGCTGGACGACGACACGGTCCGCGGCATCGTCACCCGCGCCGGGATGCCAACCCCCACGGCGAAGAGCATCGGCGACGTCGATGACCTCCTGGCCGACCTCAAGCTCATCCGGGAACGGGGCTACTCCATTGACGAGGAGGAGCAGGAACTGGGTGTCCGCTGCTTCGCCATGGCCGTGCCCAATGCTCCCACCCCCACCGCAATTTCCGTTTCCGGTCCTGTGTCCCGGGTGGACGAGCACTTCGCCGACAAGGCCGTGCCGGTCCTCCGCGAAGCTGCCGAGGCCATCTCCCTGGAGCTCAACCGCAACTGATCCAACCCCTGGAGCTTTTGTCCAGCTATGCAGGCTTTCAGGCACTTCAAACCTGCATAGCTGGACAAAACTCCTAGGATGATGCCGACGGCGGCCAGCTTATTACGGAAGCGGGCCGCCCTAGTCGTGTGGTGCTATTGCTCTGACGCCTTTTAGGACCACTGGACACGGACTT
>JBKJVX010000102.1:0-21173 GCA_046717065.1 Arthrobacter sp.
GATGGTAAAGCAGCCCGTATCCGTAAACGGCGTTGTCCGCTGGAAGGATGTGGGCCTCGCCGATCAGGCTAAGAGCGAACAGAAGGAGCGCAAGATGGTTGTACTTCGTCACGAAATCGGTGATGTCCTGCGCGATGTTCGCCAGCGTCAGGGGCGCACGCTCCGTGAAGTTTCGCACAGCGCCCGTGTCTCCTTGGGCTACCTGAGTGAAGTGGAGCGCGGCCAGAAGGAAGCATCCTCCGAGTTGCTTTCCTCGATCTGCACGGCCCTGGACGTCCCGTTGTCCAGCATGCTTCGTGAGGTCAGTGACCGTGTGGCAGTTGCCGAAGGCGTTGCCGTTCCGGACACCGTACCCCAGGAATTCTCCCAGCGTTACGGACGTGATCTCGATCGCGACCTTAACACTGAACTTAACGACGAACTTTCAACAGGCCTGTTCTCCGGCGCCCGGTAAGGGCTGATGCACCACCCGGTGGCCCTGCAACACAATGAAGCCTTCGGCGGTCTGCCGGGGGCTTCAGTTGTGTCTGGCCGCTTCGTCCCTGCTCTTCGCGCCTGACCTGCCCTGGTTGTGCCGCGTACTTGGCCCGCCTGCTTGCCCCCGGCTACTTCTCCCCGGTGCCTACTTGTCCCCGGCCGCCTGGGCCGGGGGACCGTCGTGCGGGAACCCGTCGCGCTCATAGGTGGAGTTCAGCTTGGCCATAAAACGGGCCAGCTCCTGCAGGTCCTCCACCGGCCATTCACCCAGGCGTTCCCGGAAGACCTGCCGCCGGGCATCCTGGACCTGGTGCATTTTTTCTTCACCTTTGGGGGTCAGCCGGATGGCCTGGGCCCGCCCGTCCAGCGGGTCGGCCTCCTTGGATACCAGCCCGATACTTTCCAGGAAGGCAATTTGCCGGCTCACGGAAGGTTTGCCCACACCGATGTTCATCGCCAGGTCCGTGAGCCGGATGGGGCCCTCGCGCCGGATGACCGTCAGCAGCCCATAGGCCGCAGGTTCCATGTCCGGATGGACCTGCCGGGAGAGTTGGTTGGAAATGGCCCGTGCCCGCCGCCAGAAGAGGCTGATCTGGTGTTCCACGTTTTGCAGCGCGGCGTCCACGGTGGCATCGTCTTCGCGGCCGTGCGCTGGCGGGATGGCGGGGGAGTTGCTCATGGCAACAATTCTAGGGTGCGGATCGTGAGAGACTTTTCTGGTGCGAATCAGCGACTATTGGCGACTCATGGACGACGAATTTGGCGCCGGGTACTCGCGGGTCCTCAGCAGCACCCTTGTTCTTGCCGGAGTGGGCGGGCGCACCGCGGACCAGGCGCTGGCCGCCGGCGTGGAGCCGCGGAAAGTGTGGCTGGCAGTCTGTGATGTCCAGGACGTCCCGCCTGAGCGGCGGCTGGGCAGGGACATCAAACCCCGCGTGGAATGAGCAGTATCTCCTGACACGCCGCGCCGCTGTTCGAATACCTGTTCGGGTAAAGCTATGCTTTTCCTAGCGGGTTTTCCACATAGCCGCCCTCATCCGGCCGGAATGTCAGTGGGTCCCATTAGCGTCAGAGATGACCAATAAACGGCCGCTGAGGCCACTCCAAAGCGAGAAAGCATTAGAGGTGTGAACCATGGCGGCAGCCCCGGATCGTGCAAAAGCGCTCGAAGCAGCGCTGGCCCAGATCGACAAGCAGTTCGGTAAAGGCTCAGTCATGCGGCTCGGGGACGAAGTCCGGGCCCCGATCGAAGTCATCCCTACCGGTTCCATTGCGTTGGACGTAGCCCTGGGAATTGGCGGCCTGCCCCGTGGCCGCGTCGTGGAAATCTACGGGCCGGAATCTTCCGGTAAAACCACGGTGGCCCTTCATGCCGTGGCCAACGCCCAGCGGCTGGGCGGCATTGCCGCCTTCATCGACGCCGAGCACGCCCTCGATCCGGAGTACGCCGCCAAGCTCGGCGTGGACACGGACGCCCTCCTGGTCTCCCAGCCGGACACCGGCGAGCAGGCCCTGGAGATCATGGACATGCTGGTGGGTTCAGGCTCGCTGGACGTCATCGTTATCGACTCTGTCGCCGCCCTGGTTCCGCGCGCTGAAATCGAAGGCGACATGGGCGACAGCCACGTAGGCCTCCAGGCACGCCTCATGAGCCAGGCCCTGCGTAAGATCACGGGACGCCTGAGCCAAACCAAAACCACGGCAATCTTCATCAACCAGCTGCGTGAAAAGATCGGTGTCTTCTTCGGTTCCCCCGAAACCACCACCGGTGGCAAGGCGCTGAAGTTCTACGCCTCCATCCGTATCGACGTGCGCCGCATCCAGACCCTCAAGGAAGGCGCCGACTCGGTCGGCAACCGGACCAAGGCCAAGATCGTCAAGAACAAGATGGCCCCGCCCTTCAAGGTCGCCGAGTTCGACATCATCTACGGCCAGGGCATCTCCCGCGAGGGCGGCATCATTGACATGGGAGTGGAGCACGGCATCATCAAGAAATCCGGCTCCTGGTTCACCTATGACGGCGACCAGTTGGGCCAGGGCATGGAAAACTCCCGCCGGTTCCTTCGGGACAACCCGGAGCTGGCCGCCGAGCTGGAGCGCCTGATCAAGGAAAAGCTCGGCGTTGGCGTGAAGCCGGCGGAGCCTGAGTCCAAAGACTCGCCGAAGCTGAAAGCCGTTGACGGGTTCTAGCCGTTGACCAGTACTGAAAGTGCGCGTCCCCGCCGGGCCAGAACCGGCGGGCGGCGCGCTGCTTCATATGCGGCTGACTTCCAGGACGGTCCGGATCAAGACTCGCCGGTTGCCGGTGACGCCGAACCGGATCCCGTATCGGTCGCCCAGGCCATCGTGTACCGGCAGCTGGCAGCGTCGGCGAAAAGCCGTCTTCAGCTTGCCCGCAAACTTGCCGAGCGGAACATCCCGGAGCACGTCGCAGAGGCGGTACTGGACAAGTTCCAGGAGGCGCGGCTCATCGATGACGCCGAATTCGCGGACATGTGGGTGCGGAGCCGGTCGCAGTCCCGAAAGCTGGCCAAGGGCGCACTCCGGCGGGAGCTCGCCGAGAAAGGGGTCAAGCAGGAAACCGCCGCCGCAGCCCTTGAGCAGCTCTCCGACGCTGACGAGGAAGCCGCCGCACGAAGCCTGGTGGAGCGGAAGCTGCGGCCCGGAACTGACCTTGGGGACAGGGCGGACCGCGACAAAGCGACGCGCCGGCTGGCGTCCATGCTGGCCCGCAAGGGCTACCAGCAGTCCCAGGCTTTCCGCATCGTCAGCGAAGTCCTTGATGCCCACGCTGCTCCCGACAGTGACGACCCACCGAACCGGTACCCTTAACAGGTGAGTTTGACCATTCCTTCCCCTCTTTCCGGCACCAACCCGTCTTCGGGGTCCAGCGCTGCGGCCCCGGCTGCCCCCGCTCCGAAACCCGGCACGGGAAAGCCCCGCACCTATGAGGTGCGCACCTTTGGCTGCCAGATGAACGTGCACGATTCAGAGCGCATGGCGGGCATGCTGGAGAACGCCGGCTACGTGCCGGCAGGCGGCGGCCAGGCGGACGTGGTGGTGTTCAACACCTGCGCGGTGCGTGAAAACGCGGACAACAAGCTCTACGGCAACCTCGGCATCCTCGCCCCGGTGAAGGCAGCTAACCCCGGCATGCAGATCGCCGTCGGCGGCTGCCTCGCGCAGAAGGACCGGGAAACTATCCTGAAGAAGGCGCCCTGGGTGGACGCCGTCTTTGGCACACATAACGTCGGCGCCCTGCCCGCGCTGCTGGAGCGTGCCCGGCACAACGACGAGGCGCAGCTGGAGATCCTGGAATCGCTTGACGTTTTTCCGTCCACGCTTCCCACCAAGCGCGACTCCGTGTACTCGGGCTGGGTCTCCATCTCAGTCGGCTGCAACAACACCTGCACCTTCTGCATCGTTCCCGCCCTGCGCGGCAAAGAGAAGGACCGCCGGCCCGGGGACATCCTCGCGGAGATCCAGGCCCTGGTGGACGATGGCGCCATCGAAGTGACCCTCCTGGGCCAGAACGTCAACTCCTACGGCGTGGAGTTCGGCGACCGGCAGGCCTTTTCAAAACTCCTGCGGGCCTGCGGGGAGATCGAGGGCCTGGAACGTGTCCGGTTCACCAGCCCGCACCCTGCCGCCTTCACTGACGATGTCATCGATGCCATGGCCGAAACGCCCAACGTCATGCCGCAGCTGCACATGCCGCTGCAGTCCGGGTCGGACAAGGTCCTGCGTGACATGAGGCGGTCCTACCGGTCCACCAAGTTCCTCGGCATCCTGGAAAAGGTCCGGGAGAAGATTCCCCAGGCCGCCATCTCCACTGACATCATTGTGGGCTTTCCCGGCGAAACCGAAGAAGACTTCCAGGCAACCCTGGATGTGGTGGAACAGTCACGCTTCGCCACCGCCTTCACCTTCCAGTACTCCAAGCGCCCGGGCACGCCGGCAGCGGACCTGCCGGACCAACTGCCGAAGGCCGTAGTGCAGGAGCGCTTCGAACGCCTCACCGCGCTGCAGGACCGGATTGCCGCGGAGGAGAACCGGAAACAGCTGGGCCGCCGGGTAGAGGTCATGGTGACCGCGCAGTCAGGCCGCAAAGCCGAAGAGACGCACCGGCTGTCCGGACGCTCCCAGGACCAGCGGCTGGTGCATTTCTCCGTACCGGAGGGAGCACCGGCGCCCCGCCCCGGTGATCTTGTCACTGTCACCATCACCGAGGCCGCCTCCTTCCACCTCGTGGCGGACCCGACCCTTGAGGACTACAGCCTGCGCAGGTCCCGCGCCGGCGACGCCTGGGACAGGTCCCAGGCAGATTCCTGTGGAGCCCCCGCGCCAGGTGCCGCCAAGGGCCGGAGCGGGGTTTCCCTCGGGATGCCTGCCCTGCCTGTCCGCAGCCGCTGAACCGTGGGCTCCCCGCCGGTTATCGCCGTCGTCGGTCCCACCGGTTCCGGCAAATCCGACCTGGCAGTAAGCCTCGCCCTTGAGCTGGACGGCGAAGTCATTAACGCCGACGCCATGCAGTTCTACCGGGGCATGGACATCGGTACCGCAAAAGTCACGATGGCTGAACGCAGGGGCGTGCCGCACCACCTCCTGGACATCCTGGACGTCACCGAGGAAGCCAGCGTTTCCCAGTTCCAGCAGCAGGCACGCGCCATCATCACGGACATCCACGCACGCGGGAAGCGGGCCATCCTCGCCGGCGGCTCAGGACTGTATGTGCGGGCCACCCTTGATGTCCTTGAATTCCCCGGGACGGACCCGCGGCTGCGCCGGGAGCTTGAGGAAGAGCTGGCGGCCCACGGCACTGGTGCACTGCTGGCACGGCTCCAGGCCGTTGACCCGGTATCGGCCGGCAGGCTCTCCGACGATCGGCGGATCATCCGGGCACTGGAGGTCCATCAGCTCACCGGACGGCCGTTCAGCTCCTTTATGCCGCAGCGCCAGTATTACCAGCCCGCAGTGCAGATCGGCCTCACCGTTGACCGGGGCGAGCTCCGCGACCGCCTGGCCCGCCGGGTGCACCGGATGGTGGACGGCGGCTTGCTCGCCGAGGTGGAACGGCTGGAAACGCAGGGACTGCGGCAGGGCAAAACCGCCCCCCGCGCCCTGGGCTACTCACAGTTCCTGCGGGTCCTTGATGGTGCGACAACAGTTCCGGAGGCGGCCGAGGAGACCATCGTGGCAACCCGGCAGTTCGCCCGGCGGCAGCTCACGTGGTTCCGTGCAGATCCCCGGATCCAGTGGCTGGACTGGCAGGATCCGCAGCTGGTTGCCCACGCTGCCGCCCTCCGCAGCTGAATCGGACACCTCGACAGCGGACCAGGAGTTTTTGGTCAAGGGGGTTCCGGCGGCCAAAGGCCGCTGTATCCGGACAAAACCTCAGGTTTCAGGCGCGCTCCGCCTGACCGGTACCCTTGACACCATGAACGCAACCCTTGCCGAGACAACCGAGCACGCCGTCCGCACGTTGGGCGGGCTCCGCTTCTCCAAGGGGCACGGCACCGGCAACGATTTTGTCCTGGTTGCCGACCCGGAAGGGATGCAGACCATAGGGGCAGAACAGGTGGCAGCCCTGTGTGACCGCCACCGCGGCATTGGCGGAGACGGGCTCATCCGCGCGGTCCCGTCCCGCTTCCTGCCCGAAGGCCGCGAACTGCTGGCCGCCACCCCCGGCGCTGAATGGTTCATGGATTACCGCAACGGCGACGGCTCCCTGTCCGAGATGTGCGGCAACGGCGTCCGCGTCTTCGTCCATTTCCTCCGCACCGAGGGCCTGGTGCACCTGCCCGACGGCGGTGCGCTCACCATCGGCACCCGCGCCGGAGCCAAGACCGTCGTCCGGACCGGTGAGGATTACGCCGTCGACATGGGCCCCTGGGAGTTCATTTTCCCCGGCGAGGCAACCGCCAAGGCAATGGATTCGCTGGTCACAGCTGACGGACTGGAAGTTCCCCGTCCCGCTTTGTCCATCAGCATGGGCAACCCCCACACTGTGGTTGCCCTCGCCGAGCTCTCCGAACTTGCAGGGACCCGCCTCTTCACCGCACCCATAGTGAACCCGGTGCCGGCCAACGGCACCAACGTGGAGTTCGTGGTTCCGTCTGAACCCTTGGTGCACGACGGCGTTGGGTCGGTCACCATGCGAGTGCACGAACGTGGAGTAGGGGAGACCCAGTCCTGCGGAACGGGAGCTTGCGCCGCAGCCGTGGCCACCAGGCACTGGGCAGGAGCGGAAGCGCCGGACACCTGGCAGGTGCATGTCCCGGGAGGCGTGGTGGGCGTAAAATTCTTCGCCGGCCCCGGTGGCCACGAACACGTGGAGCTCAGCGGCCCGGCCGTTATTGTGGCAACAGGGACGCTTTCCTGACCTTCAGGATGCGGAAGGACTTCGAGGTTGATTCCCGGCTCACGCTGAAGGACCCATCCAGTTCCGCCGACAGCCAGCGCTGAAGCGAGTCCGCACCCAGGTTCTTCTGCACCACCAGCCAGGCGGTTCCGCCCGGCGCCAGGCGCGGCAGCCACAGCCTCAGGAGCGAATGCAGTTCGTCCTTACCGATCCGGATGGGCGGGTTCGACCAGATGGTGTCGAAGCGCACCTCGGGATCCACTGCGTCAGGCGTGCTGGCCACCACGTTGGGCAGCCCCAGTGCAGCAGCGTTCTCGTTGGTGAGCGTGATGCACCGTTCATTGACGTCTACTGCATAAACCTTTGCATGCGGGGCGCGCAGCGCCATGGTGAGCGCAATCGGACCCCAGCCGCACCCGATGTCCAGCAGGTTTCCGGTAGGCGAGGGCGCGGGAACCTCGGCAAGGAGCACGGCGGTTCCCTTGTCGATCCCGTCAGGGCTGAAGATGCCCGTGGAGGTCTGCAGCCTGCGCGTTTCCCCTGCGAGTTCAACCGTGAGCGGCTTCCGCGTGAACGGACCGGCGGGGGATGCGCTGAAATAGTGTGCGGACTCCATAACTCGCCAGAGTAGTTCCCCTTGCAGCGTAAAGTGAAACCCTGCTCTTTGCCCCTCTGCTAATATCGAAGGCATGTTCCTGATCTTCGAGTAGCCGGCGCGGGCCCTGCCCGTCCCGTAGCCATGTCCCACAGCGACGCAGGTATCCATGCCTTCCGCTCAGTGCACCGGACCCGCGCGGATGCGCTTCCTCCGGCCGCCGGACAACACTCGAAAGTCAGCATCCCGCTGTCTCTTTCGCCGATTCTCCGGCTCCTTCCCCCTTTCCGCCACCTCCACGCGATGTGGCCGCCACCGCCAGCCGCTTTTCCGGCCCGGCGAACCAAACAGGAGAACTGCATGACCGCAGGCCGTCAGCCCAGCGCGAATACTTCCCCCACCAGCAGCAATCGGCACTATTCTGGAACTGCCGAATCTTCAAAGGAGACCATGACCAGCCAGCCCAACACCGGATCCGATCCAGCTGCCCAGGATATGAGCCCTGAGGAAATCCAGGCCGTGATCGACCGGATTCTCTCCAAGGACGTACCGGCCAAGAGCGTCAGGACGGCAGGCGATGCCAGCCGCGGCGACGGCAAGGGTGTGCTGGGCAAGGCCCAGGCCATATCCCGCCTGGATGAAGAACATTCAACGTACGACGGCGACCAGCAGGACCTTGAGGAACGCCGCGCCCTGCGCCGCACGGCCGGCCTTTCCACGGAACTGGAAGACGTCACCGAGGTCGAGTACCGCCAGCTTCGCCTGGAACGCGTGGTCCTTGCAGGCATCTGGTCGGAGGGAACCCTCGCAGACGCGGAAAACTCGCTGCGTGAACTTGCCGCCCTTGCCGAAACAGCAGGTTCGGAGGTCCTCGACGGACTCGTGCAGCGCCGTGACAAGCCGGACCCAGGCACTTTCCTCGGTTCAGGCAAGGCGCTGGAACTGAAGGACATCGTGATGTCCACCGGTGCCGATACCGTCGTGGTGGACGCGGAGCTGGCTCCGTCCCAGCGCCGTGGCCTTGAGGATATCGTCAAGGTCAAGGTCATTGACCGGACAGGCCTGATCCTGGACATCTTCGCCCAGCATGCCAAGAGCCGGGAAGGCAAGGCGCAGGTGGAGCTCGCGCAGCTTGAGTACCTCCTGCCGCGCCTCCGCGGCTGGGGCGAATCGATGTCCCGCCAGGCCGGTGGCCAGGTGGGTGGCGCAGCGGCCGGCATGGGTTCGCGTGGTCCCGGTGAGACGAAGATCGAACTGGACCGCCGAAGGATCCGTACCCGCATGGCCAAGCTGCGGCGCGAGATCGCCGCGATGAAGCCTGCCCGGGAGACGAAACGTGCCAATCGTCGTCGTAATGAGGTGCCCTCCGTGGCAATCGCGGGGTACACCAACGCCGGGAAGTCCTCGCTGTTGAACCGCCTGACCGACGCTGGAGTGCTCGTGGAGAACGCGCTGTTCGCCACCCTTGACCCCACGGTCCGCAAGGCCGAAACCGCTGACGGGCTCGGTTACACGCTGGCCGATACTGTCGGTTTTGTCCGTTCGCTGCCCACCCAGCTGGTGGAGGCCTTCCGCTCCACCCTCGAGGAGGTTGCGGACTCGGACCTGATCCTTCACGTCGTGGACGTATCGCACCCGGACCCGGAGGGCCAGATTGCTGCAGTCCGAAAGGTCTTCAGTGAAGTGGACGCCCGCAAGGTTCCGGAGATCATTGTCCTCAACAAGGCCGACGCCGCCGATCCCTTTGTGGTGGCACGGCTGAAGCAGCGCGAACCGCGCCACGTCGTGGTGTCGGCCCGCACAGGGGAGGGCATCCCCGAGCTGCTGAAGGCGATCAGCGAGGCCATTCCGCGGCCGTCGGTCAAGCTGGAGCTGCTCATCCCGTACGACCGTGGGGACCTGGTCAGCAAGCTGCATGAGTCCGACGCCGAGATCATCAGCGTCGACCACGATGAAGCCGGTACCCGGGCAGTTGTCAAAGTCCGGGAAGGCCTCGCGGCTGAACTGGAATCATTCGTCAGCAATGACTGACCTGGTGGCTGACGAAGCCACAGGCAAGGCTGGCGAGCAGTTCGTGATCGAGCTGCTCGACCGCGCCGTTGCCGGTATGGGCGGGCAAAGCCGCAGTGGGCAACACGAAATGGCCCGGCAGGTGGCCCGGGCGATTGAAACCGGCGACCACCTGCTGGTCCAGGCGGGAACAGGTACGGGCAAGTCGCTGGCGTACCTGATACCGCTGATTGCCCACGCACTGGAGAGCGACAAACCTGCCCTGGTGTCCACCGCAACGCTTGCCCTGCAGACACAGATTGTGGGCAGGGACATTCCGCGGCTCCTGAAAACCATTACCCCGGCCCTGGAGCGGCCGGTAAAGGTAGCCCTGGTCAAAGGCCGGTCGAACTACGTCTGCCTGCACAAGCTTGAAGGCGGGTTTCCCTCCGAGGAGCCGGCGGAGGGCCAGTTGTTTTCCTTGGGGGAGGACACCAGCGTCCCGCACTTTGCTGCGGCTGTGGGCGGTCCTGCTTCGCAGCTGGGCAAGGAAGTGGTGCGCCTGCGGGAGTGGGCGGAGAAAACCACCACCGGTGACCGCGACGAGCTCCTGCCCGGCGTCACCGACCGTGCCTGGCGGCAGGTCTCCGTGACGTCGATGGAATGCCTGGGTGCACAGAAGTGCCCCATGGCGGCGGAGTGCTTCAGTGAGCTCGCGCGGCAGGACGCCGCCGACGCCGACGTTGTGGTCACCAACCACGCCATGCTCGCCGTCAGCGCTTTTGAAGGGCTGGCGGTGCTGCCCGAGTACGACGTCGTTGTGGTTGATGAGGCCCACGAACTCCAGGACAGGGTCACGGGCGCCGTCTCGGGGCAGCTGTCTGTGGCCATGGTCCACGCAGCTGCCGCCGGCGCCCGAAAGCACACTGCCATCACGGTGGATGCGCTCAACGCCGCTGCCGCCAACCTTGAGGTTGCCCTGGCGGGAGTTCCCAACGGGTTGCTCCCCAACGGACTGAACGATGAGCAGCTGGACTGCGTGGACCAGTTGCGCGAGGCCTGCCGTGCTGCCTTGTCCGATTCCAAGGGGGACAGCAGTACAACGGCCGACGGCGGGCGGCAGCTCGCCCGCTCCCGGCTGATGCTCATCCTGGAACTCTGCGAACGGCTCCTTGCCGCTCGGGAGAACCGGGAAGTGGTGTGGTTTTCCCGCGCCAGCTCCTTCGACCCCCAGCAGGGATATTCCCAACCGGACGAGACTGCACCCGCGCTGATCAATATTGCCCCGCTTTCCGTCGCCGGACGACTGCGGGAGGGATTGTTCGCGGGCCACACAGTTGTCCTGACCTCCGCCACCCTGGCCATCGGATCCGCCTTCGAACCCGCAGCAGGCGGCCTGGGGCTGGTGGGCGAGGGTGCGCCGAGCTGGACCGGCGTTGACGTTGGCTCGCCCTTTGATTACCCGAAGCAGGGGATCCTGTACGTGGCCGGGCACCTCCCCAAGCCCGGCCGGGGGGCGTCCCCTGAAGCACTGGCCGAACTGGAGGCCCTGATCCGGGCTTCCAACGGTGGTGCGCTCTGCCTGTTTTCGTCCCGGCGCGCGGCAGAAGAAGCGGCCGACGCGCTGCGGCCAAAGCTGGACATGACCATCCTGTGCCAGGGCGACTCCACCATGACGGCACTGGTGAAGCAGTTTGCCGACGAACCCGATACCTGCCTGTTCGGCACCATGTCCCTGTGGCAGGGCGTGGACGTTCCCGGCGGGTCATGCCGCCTCGTGGTCATCGACCGGATTCCATTTCCCCGGCCCGACGATCCGCTGATGACGGCGCGGTCCCGGGCGGTGGCGCAGGCCGGAGGCAACGGTTTTATATCCGTTTCGGCCACCCACGCTGCCATCCGGCTCGCTCAGGGAGCGGGACGGCTCATCCGGTCAACGGGGGACAAAGGTGTGGTGGCAGTGCTGGACTCCAGGCTGGCCACCGAACGGTACGCAGGATTCCTCCGGGGCGCCCTGCCGCCGTTCTGGCCTACAACGGACAGGAAGACCGCCATCGCGGCGCTGGAACGGCTGGCGAGGGAGAACGCCTGAAAGGCTAGAGCGAGCGCAGCACCGAAACAACCTTGCCCATGATGGTGGCATGGTCGCCCAGGATGGGCTCGTACTGCGTGTTCTGCGGCAGCAGCCACGTGTGGCCGTCGCGCTGGCGGAAGGTTTTCACCGTGGCTTCGTCGTCCAGCAGTGCCGCGACGATGTCTCCGTTGGCCGCATCCGCCTGGCGGCGGACTACCACCCAGTCACCGTCGCAGATGGCAGCGTCCACCATGGAATCGCCGGCAACCTTGAGCATAAAGAGTTCCCCCTGGCCCACAAGCTGGCGGGGGAGCGCCAGGACGTCCTCCACCACCTGGTCAGCCAGGATCGGACCGCCGGCAGCGATCCGGCCTACGAGGGGAACCATGGCAGTGTCCATGGCGGTGGGAAGCGCGGTGACGCTGCCGGTGCCGGCAGGCAGGAGCGAAGCAGGCTCGGCTGCCTGCTTGGGCGAACCACCGTCCAGGGTGAGGGGCATCAGCACCTCCATGGCGCGCGGCCGCTTCGGGTCACGCCGGAGGTAGCCCAGCTTCTCCAGCTGCGAAAGCTGGTGCGTGACGCTGGAGAGGCTCGCGAGGCCTACCGTGTCCCCGATTTCGCGCATTGACGGTGGATAACCGTTGTCGTTCACTGAGCGCTGGATGGTCTCAAGGATTTTCTTCTGCCGCGGCGTCAGGCCTTTGGCGGTCTTCTTCGGTTGGGAGGTTGCCCTGCCCCCGGCGGCTGCTGCTGCCATATTCGCCAATGCCTTTCGGTTGCCCCGGACTCTCGTTGGCCCGGACCTGAAGTTCACGCCGTCATTGTCAGACCCTGCTGATCAACTGTCGAGGTGGTAGTTCCTGTCTTCAAAGCTAGGCCAGCCACATTGCTTTTTCAAACATTTGTTCTAGCGAGTCTCGACATTGTTCGTTGATAGGTGCTAAAACAGGAGGAGCAAAGTTCGAATATGTGTTCTATTCGGAGCGTAGCCATTCGAAGACCCGGACCAGCGGGTCGCGGGTAGCGCGGGTCCGGAGCGGAACATCGGGCAGCACAGTAACGGTCCAGGAGGGCTAATTCATGTCAGCTACATCTGCTTCGCAGGAATCAATCTCGGTGCATCACCTCATGTCCGCGCGGGACAAGCCGCAGGCTGCTCGTCCTGCACCGCTTCCGCCCCTGCGCCTGACCCGGCGCGGAAAGCTTGTCCTGATCGGATTCCCCCTGGTGCTGCTGGCCGCCTTGCTGCTCTCCCTGGCAGGCTTCTTCAACTCGCCCGCTAAGGCCTCGGACTCACTGGAGGACCTCGCTGTGACGCCAGCCGTCACCGTCACTGTGCAGCCGGGGGAGTCCCTGTGGGCCATTGCAGGAAGCGTCGCACCGGATCGGGACGCGCGGGACGTTGTGGCAGACATCGTGCAGCTCAACAATCTAACCGCCGGCGCGGTCCTCCCTGGGCAGCAGCTGTACGTCCCCACCCGGTAGCCGCACGAAGTCCGCCGGAAGCACCGCCCTGTGGCTCGGACGCGTCGCCCGGAAAGCGGGCAGGAATGGCAGCGGGAAAGCCCCTGCCCAGGCTTCGCGGCAGCGGCACGCTGAGCGCGAACAGGAGCCCGTCACATTTTCCGGCGCCAAGTACTGGCACTAAACTGTTCAGGTGAATGACCAGCTAGAGCGCCTCGACCGGCTACCCCTCCGCAGCAACCTCCGTGGGCTGACTCCTTACGGCGCGCCCCAGCTGGATGTCCCCATCCTCCTCAACGTGAACGAGAATACCCATGGCGTCCCGGCGGACGTAAGGGCTGCCATCAGTGCAGCGGTGACGGAAGCCGCCGCCGGCCTCAACCGCTACCCGGACAGGGAGTTCAGCGAACTGCGGAAGGCCCTGGCGGAATACCTGGGCCACGGGCTGGATGAGTCGAATGTCTGGGCGGCCAACGGCTCCAACGAAGTTCTCCAGCAGATTCTCCAGGCATTTGGCGGCCCGGGCCGCACGGCGCTGGGCTTCCCGCCCACGTACTCCATGTACCCGCTGCTGGCCAGCGGCACGGACACTGAATACATCGTGGGTGAACGGGCTGACGGCTACGGCCTCAGCGCGGAGTCCGCGGCCCTCCAGGTGAAGGAACTGCAGCCCAACATCGTATTTCTCTGCTCGCCGAACAACCCCACCGGAACCGGGCTGGGGCTCGACGTCGTGGAAGCCGTGTACGGGGCCGGTGAAGCAAGCCAGACGATGGTCATCGTTGATGAGGCCTACCACGAGTTCGCACATGACGGAACGCCCAGCGCCCTGACCCTCCTGCCGGGCCGGGAGCGGCTGATCGTCTCGCGGACCATGAGCAAGGCCTTTGCACTGGCCGGAGCGCGGCTCGGTTACATGGCGGCCGCTCCGGAGGTCACGGATGCACTGCGCCTGGTGCGCCTGCCCTACCACCTCTCCGCCGTAACCCAAGCGACTGCCCTCGCAGCACTCCAGCACCGTGAGGCGCTGCTGGCCGACGTTGAAGACATCAAGAAACAGCGCGACCGGATCGTGGCTGAACTCGTCCGGTTGGGCCTCAAGCCCGCCGCTTCCGATTCCAACTTTGTGTTCTTTGGCGGCCTTGAAAACCCCCACGAGGTATGGCAGGAGCTGCTCGACGCCGGTGTCCTGATCCGCGACGTCGGGATTCCAGGCCACCTTCGGGTGACCGCAGGCACTGAGACGGAAACCACAGCGTTCCTCACCTCCCTGGAAAGCATCCTTGCCGGCCGGCGCACGCTTCCGGCCTAGACTTGAAGTACCGGCGCTGGACGCCCTGAACCACTCCTTCTTCCCAAAGGACCCTTGACCATGAGTTCCACCGGATCCAATGCGGCCGTGGCCCGGACCGCGCGCATGGAGCGTGCCACGAGTGAATCCTCCGTGCTCGTGGAGATCAACCTTGACGGTACCGGCATTTCGGACATCGACACCTCGGTGCCCTTTTACGATCACATGCTGACAGCGCTCTGCAAGCACTCGCTGATCGACCTGACAGTAAAAGCCACCGGAGATATCCACATCGATGTCCACCACACCGTGGAAGACGTTGCCATCACGTTCGGTGAGGCGCTCCGCACTGCACTGGGAAACAAGGCAGGGATCCGCCGCTTCGGCGAGGCCACCGTTCCACTGGACGAAGCACTGGCCCAGGCCGTCGTTGACGTGTCCGGCCGTCCCTACCTCGTGCACGGGGGTGAGCCTGCAGGCCAGGAGTACCACCTGATCGGTGGACACTTCACCGGCTCCCTCACCCGCCATGTCTTTGAAGCCATCACCCTGCACGCAGGGATCTGCCTCCACATGAACGTCATCGCAGGGCGGGACCCGCACCACATCGTTGAGGCCCAGTTCAAGGCCTTCGCCCGTGCCCTTCGCGCCGCTGTTGAATCCGATCCGCGCGTCGAAGGCATCCCCTCCACCAAGGGCGCGCTGTGAGCGGCCAGGTGCTGCGGGACGGTGCCATCATCGATCCATCAGCTGCACGGAAGCTGCCGTCGCCCGAGGGCAAACCCACGGTAACCGTGCTCGACTATGGCTCCGGGAACGTCCGCTCGGCAGTCCGCGCCCTCGAACGCGCCGGGGCAGAGGTGATCCTCAGCTCCAAGGCCGATGACATCCTGAACGCCGACGGCCTGGTGGTTCCCGGCGTCGGCGCCTTTGAAACCGTTATGCGCGAGCTCAAGGCCGTGGACGGCATCCGCCTCATCGGCCGGCGCGTCGCTGGCGGCCGCCCCGTCCTGGGTATTTGCGTGGGCCTTCAGGTGCTCTTCGAGGCCGGCGTGGAACACGGTACGGAAGCTGAAGGCATCGGTGAATGGCCCGGCAAGGTGGAACTCCTGCCGGCGGAGGTCGTTCCGCACATGGGCTGGAACACCGTGAAGGCGCCCGAAGGGTCAAAGCTCTTCGCCGGCGTCGAAAACGAACGGTTCTACTTTGTGCACTCCTACGGCGTGCAGGAGTGGAATTTCGACGTTGTCCAGCCGCGGATGGCCGCGCCCCTCGTTACCTGGTCCGAGCACGGTGCCCCCTTCATCGCCGCGGTCGAAAACGGCCCGTTGTGTGCCACCCAGTTCCACCCGGAAAAGTCCGGCGACGCCGGCGCCCGGCTCCTGCGCAACTGGGTGGAAGCCCTCCGCAAACCTTCTGTGGCAGGCAAGCCGGGCGAAACCGTTGAAACGCCTTCCAGCGGCGCCGCCTGAATGTGGTCCGTTATCCTGATGGGCCTCGCAGGCCTCCTGATCGGCGGCGCCCTGTCCTTCCGGCAGCAGCATAAGCCGCTCTGGACGCAGGTCTCGTTCTACGTCCTGGCGGGCATGGCGCTGCTCGCCGCGTACCTGCTGACGCTGCCCGCAACCTAGCTGCTGAACAACCAATGGCCGGCCAGCTGTCCGCCGCACTTCCCTGCCCCCTAACACTGAGGATCACGATGAATGCCGCTACCGACCTGCCGGTACTTGAACTGCTTCCCGCCGTCGACGTCGTCAACGGCCAGGCCGTCCGCCTGGTCCAGGGTGAGGCAGGCAGCGAAACCAGCTACGGGACCCCGCTCGAGGCGGCACTGAACTGGCAGCAGCAGGGTGCGGAGTGGGTCCACCTGGTGGACCTTGACGCGGCCTTCGGCCGTGGCTCCAACGCTGGGCTCCTCCGGGAAGTTGTTGGCCGGCTGGACATCAAGGTTGAACTCTCCGGCGGTCTCCGGGACGACGCCACGCTTGAGGCGGCGCTGGACCTGGGCGTGGCCCGCGTGAACCTCGGGACGGCAGCGCTGGAGAACCCGGAATGGACCCGCCGGGCCATTGAACGCTTCGGTGACAAGATCGCCGTCGGGCTCGACGTCCGCGGAACCACGCTTGCCGGCCGCGGCTGGACCAAGGAAGGCGGGGACCTCTGGGACGTCCTGGGCCGGCTCGAAGAAGCAGGGTGCTCACGGTACGTCGTCACCGACGTGACCAAGGACGGTACCCTGCAGGGACCGAACGTGGAGCTGCTGCGCCAAATGGTCGAAAAGACCGGCAAGCCGGTAGTGGCATCGGGGGGTATTTCGAGCCTGGATGACCTCAAGGTTCTGCGTTCCCTGGTACCGCTGGGTGTCGAAGGTGCCATCGTGGGCAAGGCCTTGTACGCCGGGGCTTTCACGCTGCCCGAGGCTTTGGACGTCGCCGGCCGCCGCTAGGCAGCCGGCACGCAGCACCAGTAGACGCCATGGCCAGCAACGAACCCGGCACTCCGCCGCAGCGCCACCTTCCCGGCCACATCGCCGCCGCATTGGCTGGGGCCGGTGGCCCCGCCGACTCTGCCGGGCAGCCCTGGGCGGGGCGCAGCATCGCCGGGGACGACGCCAAGATCCATAACTTCGAGGACGACGACGGAACGGCCGACGCCGGCTACCTCACCGCCGTCGCGGAGCTGCGGGCAGGGCGGGGAGACGAGGCTGCTGTGGTCGCCTCACTGGCCACCGCCCGCGTTTTTATTCCGATCGTTGCCCGGCTCGCTGTAGAAGCCGAAGGCCGGGATGGCCTTCAGGCCGACAAACAGGCCGACATGGCCCTGGTCACGCTCAAGGCCGCCGATGGCAGGACCGCCATGCCCGCCTTCACGTCTGCTGGGGCTTTGGCAGCCTGGCACCCCGAAGCCAGGCCCGTCGCCGTCTACGCAGCCAGGGCTGCCCTTTCCGCGGTGTCCGAGGGTGCTGAGCTGCTGGTCCTGGATCCGGGGTCAGCAGTAACGTTTGTGGTCCGGAGGCCGGCCATGTGGGCCCTGGCCCAGCAGCACGACTGGATCCCGTCCTACACCGATGGCGTCCTGGCCGGCGAGATGCGCCGGGCCGTGGCGGGCTTCCCGGCGGTGCGCGGCCTGGAACTTCTGCCGGGCAGGGGAGTGGCCGCCCAAACCGCCGACGGA
Organism: Arthrobacter sp.; assembly: GCA_046717065.1. Classification (GTDB taxonomy): domain Bacteria; phylum Actinomycetota; class Actinomycetes; order Actinomycetales; family Micrococcaceae; genus Arthrobacter. The sequence continues at coordinate 17,426 of JBKJVX010000102.1, forward strand.
TCCGTCCTTGCCGGCGGCGGCGCCGGTCCCGAGCTGCAGGTGGTGCTGTACCTGGCAGACGGTCTGGACGCCGCCGGGGTGCAGCAGTTGGTTGCCGGACTGCAGGCTGAGTGGTCCCGGAATGTATTGTTTGGTGAGCGGGTCGACTCCATGGAAATCAAACTGCGGCGCGCTGTCCATTAGCTGCTGCCAGGAGGGGGATCCCCGGCCGGCTGCGGCAGACCGAAGGATTCTTTCGTGAATTTCGCTCTCTACCGGGAGTTGTTGGCCGTCCAGCCCATTAGGCGGCTGCTTCTGGTCGGCATGATCGCCCGTATCCCGCACTCGGCGGCCGGAGTGCTGCTGACTCTGCACATCGTCCTCACCCTGGGCGAAGGGTATGCGGCGGCGGGTGCGGCCGCTGCCGTGATGACCATTGGTATCGCCCTTGGTGCTCCCTGGCGGGGGCGGCGGGTGGACACCGTAGGGCTGCGCAAGGCGTTGATTCCGTCGGTGGTGTCCGAGACGGTCATCTGGTCGATAGTGCCGCACGTCTCCTACCAGTGGCTCCTGCCACTGGTGTTTGTGGGCGGGCTGCTCACCCTGCCCATCTTCAGCGTGGTACGGCAGTCCCTCGGCGTACTGGCCGACGGCGAACAGCGCCGGACCGCCTTCGCCCTGGACGCGATCACCACCGAAGTGGTCTTTATGATCGGTCCTGCCGCGGGCGCCATCGTGGCCACCAGCGGCTTCAGCGTGGCGGGCCTGACCATCGTGGGCGTTTGCACGTCGCTGGCCGGCCTGTTCCTGATGTGGTTCGATCCGCCAACACGAAGTGCTGCTTCCGGCGACGACTGCGAGGCGGACCAGCAGCGTGCGGCCGAGGCCGCCGTGGTCTCCACAGCCCCGGCCCACCTGCAGGAAGCCGCCGCGGACCTGGCCCCGGCTGCGGCCCACAATGCCCGCAGCACCGGGCTGAAGGAGAAAGTTGCGGGCAGCTTCACCTGGTTCACCGCCACCGTGGCCGCTCTCTTCGCCGTTGCCGCCGGCGCGGGAATGGTCCTCAGTGGCACGGATGTGGGGATTGTGGCAGCACTGGAAACCGGCGGCCACCAGGCCGAGATCGGCATTGTTTTCCTGTTCTGGTGCGCAGCCTCGGTGGTGGGCGGGCTCATTTACGGTGCCATGCACCGGCCCGTCCCGCCCATTGTCCTGCTCCTCGGCATGGCAGCCCTGACCATCCCCATGGGATTCGCCCATGACACCTGGACGCTGGCCCTGGTTGCCATCCTTCCCGGGCTCCTGTGCGCCCCGGTACTCTCGTCAGCCTCCGAGAAGGTGGCGGACCTGGTGGACGAAGCGAGGCGCGGCGAGGCCATGGGCTGGTACGGCTCCGCCCTCACCGCGGGAGTTGCGCTCGGGGCGCCCCTGGCGGGCGTCTTCATCGACCAGGTGGGGCCGTCCGGGGGCTTTGTCTCGGTGGGAGCGGCCGGCGTGGTGCTGTGCCTCATCGGACTGGTGCTCCAGCGGCGCCGCAGAAGCAAAATCACAGCCTAAGGCACAGAGTTTTTGTCCAGCTATGCGGACTTGAGATACGTCCAAGCCTGCATATCTGGACTAAGACTCCAAGGGGAACGCACGACGGCGGGCCTCCCCTCAAGGGGAAGGCCCGCCGTGGTGTGCTCAGTAGCGCGTTAGGGCGTCAGTTCACCGCGCCGGTGTACTTCTCGCCCGGGCCTTTGCCCGGAGCATCGGGGATCAGCGACTCCTCGCGGAAGGCCAGCTGAAGTGAACGCAGGCCGTCGCGCAACGGGCCTGCATGCTGGGAACCGATCTCCGGGGCGGCCGCGGTAACCAGACCGGCCAGGGCCGTGATCAGTTTCCGGGCCTCGTCCAGGTCCTTCAGCTCCTCGGCGTTGTCTTCGGCAGCCAGGCCTAGCTTGACCGCAGCGGCACTCATCAGGTGAACGGCTGCAGTGGTGATGACCTCGATGGCCGGCACTTCCGAAATGTCGCGAATCTGCTGGGAGACGTCGGAACCGGCGTCCGCAGGCTCGAAAACGTATGAATTACTGTCTGGGGTGCTCATACTGGTAAGCTTGACACAGACCGACTGGATGTCGTTATTTCAGAGATTGTTCCAAACGATCAAGGTTCCCACCCGCGCTTCACTGCGTTGACGGGAATTTTTTCTGTAAGATGGCATGCAGTTTGCAAGCGGAGTTCTCTCCCACCCGCGTCAGCCGCTGTTCCGCAGGATCCATGGAACGCAAGGTTGCCGGGTACTGGTTGGCAGCGGAACCGGCACATGCCGGAACCATCCGTGCAGTCCCCTAAGCGGGACGCGCACAGCCAATCCTCGAGGCCTTCGATTGCTCCGGCAATTGGGGGCCTTCTCTATTTGCCGGGATCCCACAACAACACAGGAGCTTTAACATTAGCGAGCCAAGAATCAATGAGCGTATCCGCGTCCCCGAGGTGCGGCTGGTCGGCCCTGCAGGTGAACAGGTAGGAATCGTCCGTATTGAGGATGCCCTGCGTCTGGCCGCCGAGTCCGACCTTGATCTCGTTGAAGTTGCACCTCAGGCTAAGCCTCCGGTGTGCAAGCTGATGGACTTCGGCAAGTACAAGTACGAGGCCGCGGTCAAGGCACGTGAAGCACGGAAGAACCAGACGAACACCGTTCTGAAGGAAATCCGTTTCCGCCTGAAGATTGACACCCACGACTACGAGACCAAGCGCGGGCATGCACTGCGCTTCCTCGGCGCCGGGGACAAGGTCAAGGCCATGATCCAGTTCCGCGGCCGCGAACAGCAGCGTCCGGAAATGGGCATCCGGCTGTTGCAGCGTTTTGCCGACGACGTCGCTGAAGTTGGCGTGGTTGAATCCAGCCCGCGGATCGACGGCCGCAACATGGTCATGGTGGTTGGCCCGTTGAAGAATAAGGCTGAGGCCAAGGCTGAGGCGCGCCGCGCAACGCAGCGGGCTGAAGCGAAAGCGCAGAACGAAGCCAAGGCAACCGGCCGTGTCGACGTTTCCGGCAGCGACCAGGCACCCTTGACGCAGTCCCTCGCGGACCTGCTGCCCGAGGGATTCACGGTGTCGACGGAACCCGAAGCAGTAGCTGAAGCTCCCGTGCAGGAGGCGGCTCCCGCCGTCGAACCTGCCGCAGCTGCCGCGCCTGCGAAGGAATCCGTCCAGGAGGCTCCCAAGCAGGAGGCTGTCAAGGAAGCTCCGAAGCAAGAGGCTCCGAAGCAAGAGGCTCCGAAGCAGGAGGCTCCCCGGAAGGAAGCCCCCAAGGCTCCCGCGCCGAAGGCCGCTGCTCCCGCACCGAAGGCTGCTGCACTGGCCCCCAAGCCAGTTGCTGAAAGGCCCGAAGCTGCCAAGCCGGCAGCTGCGGCGCCGAAGCCCGCAGCAGTGCCTGCTCCGCCGAAGCCGGTGGCCAGGCCCGCTGCACCCAAGCCCGCCGCCCGCCCTGCCCCCAAGGCAGTGCCGAAGCCGGCTGGCAAGAAGACCACTTAGTCCACAGCTGCCGGAGGTCGCCCTCCGGCAGTCAGCAACCAGCACGCCGCCCCCAGGGGCAGCTGCGCGATAGAACTGCAGGCCCAGCCTGCGGACATGTAAGGAGATCGGTTCCCATGCCGAAGATGAAGACCCACAGTGGTGCTAAGAAGCGCTTCAAGCTGACCGGCAGCGGCAAGCTGCGCCGCCAGCAGGCCAACCGCCGCCACTACCTCGAGCACAAGTCCTCCAGGCTGACCCGTCGCCT
>JBKJVX010000103.1:0-2991 GCA_046717065.1 Arthrobacter sp.
GTTCCGGACCGTCCGGGTGAAGGAGATTCCGGAGAACCGGGCCTGGCTCGATTCGGATTCGGCCGACGCCGAGCTCGACCGGATCATGGTCCAGTTCCAGGAAGTCGCCGGCGGCCTGCCGGTTCTATTGGCCGGGCTCCGGGAGAAACATGATCCCGCCGCGCGGGAAACCATTCTGAATACGTTGTCGCTGCATCTCGACGTCCTTCCGGAAATGCGCCAGAAGCTCCTGGAGGAGGGGGATCTTGGCGGCCGGATGCGCCGGCTCGGCGAGATCCTCTCACGCTGCGTTCAGGAAAAGGAGATCATGGCCCGCTTTCGCTCCCTAGCTCCCGATGACCCGACGGTGAACTGATGGCCACCGCGAAGACGATGAAGAGGGCCGCTCCGAAGAAGGCCGCCCCGAAGAAGGGGGTCCGAAAGCCGGCCGCAAAAAAGGCCGCCGCGGTTCTGGCGACCACCGTCCGCGCCGGCCGGTTCCTCCCGAAGCGACGCCGGAATGTCCCGGCCTCGGCGCGGCGCCCCTCCCTGAAACGCATCGGACCCATTCTCGAGGCTCTGGACGAGGCCTATCCCGTGGCCGAGTGCGCCCTGAACCACGAAAATCCGCTGCAGCTCCTCGTCGCCACCATTTTGTCCGCGCAGTGCACGGACGAGCGGGTCAATATTGTCACACGCGATCTTTTCCGCCGCTACCGCACGGCGCAGGATTTCGCGGGTGCCGACCCGGCCGGGCTGGAGCAGGCGATCCGGCCGACGGGATTCTTCCGCAACAAGACGAAGAGCCTGATCGGCATGGGGAAGGCGCTCGTGGAGCGCCACGACGGCGACGTGCCGCGGACGATGGAGGAGCTCCTGAAAGTGCCGGGCGCCGCCCGCAAAACCTCCAACGTGGTTCTCGGAACCGCCTATGGAATCGCGGTCGGCGTCGTCGTTGACACGCACGTGAGCCGCGTCTCGCAGCGCCTCGGCCTCACCCGGCACGAGGATCCCGTCCGGATCGAGGCCGACCTCATGAAGCTCGTGCCGCAGGAGCGCTGGATCCGCTATTCGCACCAGATCATCCATCACGGCCGGCAGATCTGCGCCGCCCGGAAGCCGCTGTGCGACATCTGCCCGCTGAGCGATCTCTGCCCGTCGGCCGAGATAAAGGTCGGCGACGCCGGGGACGTGTGAAGCGGTCCGCGAGAATGGCCTTGCTGCTGATCGCGCTGGCGGCCGCCGGAGCCTGCGGAAAAGAGGACCGGAAGAACAACCGGCACGACGTCGAGCCGGCGGCTCCCGCCGGGGCGCCGCTCCCCGGGGTCTACACGAGCCTGGTCTTCATCGAACCCGGCGCCGCGGACGCACCGGTGGATGTCCACGCGGCCGGCGGCTACATCAATCTCAACCTGCGGGACGATTCCGGAGTGGAGGGAAAGCTCGTCATCCCACCAGGAATCGGTTCGAACTACGACGGCACCGACGTGAGCTTCACCGGAACCTGGCGCCGGGCCGGCCAAAACATCATCGTGGACGGCACGGGGCAGTTCTTCGACGACGCCGAGTGGCAGATGAAGAATGGATTCCTCGTGACGGAGCGAAGCGGGCGCGGCCGGCTGGAGATCCGGCTGCAGAGGGTGCACTAGGGGACGAGCCGCGCCCCCTGCAGACTTCCGCTTTCCTCCAGCGCCCGGCCGATCGCCTCCTGGACCCTCTGGCGGTTCAGGGCCCAGCGGGCGCCCACGATCTGGTCCGCCTTCTGGGCGAGGATGACCGGGTGAACGGCCACCGTGGCCGGGATGCGCTCCAGTACGTAGGCTACCCGGACGGCGAACGCCTCGATTTCCGGCTCGTGGAGCTCGCCCGACTCGTATCTGGCGGCATCCACGGTGCCGTCGACGATCACCGGCGCCACGAAACCCACGGCGTCCGGCTGAAGATGAAGGAGCCGGGCCGCGGCCCGCTCTTCCGGTTCGCCGACCGGTCCTTCGATCGACGCCGCGTCGAACCGGACCTGGACGCCGACACGAACGGCCCCGTCCCGCGGGAACGGCCACTCGGCCGGCATGTCGTCGAGCTCGAGCCAGACATCGCGATCGAGCGCGTACTCGCCGAGCACGTCCGTCGTTCCCTCGTCGACGCATTCCACTCGCGAGGAATAGGCCATGAGGACGACCCCGGGTTGCGCAGCAACGGCCGCAAGTGTGGCGTCAATGTGATCCGCCGGGGGACACGGCCCGGGCTGCACCGGCACCGTCACCATGATCCGGGGCGCCGTCTCACCTTTACGCCGGGAGAAGTTGACGCCGCGCCGGATCTGCTCGTGGACCGGAAACCCGCGCCCGTAGCCCGGGTCGAGCCGGGTGGCTTCCGTGCAGTAGTCGCAGTTTTCGGGGCCGTCCGGGTGGGCGCAGACCAGGCCACCCGAGAGGGTCACGCGCTGAACGCGATCGGTGAAGCGGGCGCGGAGGTAGTCGTTGAAGGTATGGAAACGTCGGTCAGGCGCCATCGGTGCTCCCCCTCAAAAGCGGCGGGCACATTCCCGTCCGTTCCCGGACAGGATACTGCGTTCGGGAGCCGGGCGAAAGCGGGGATGCTAGACTGCGCCCATCATGGCAAACAACGTCCGCGTCCGCCGCGCGCGCTGGTCCGCTGCCCTCGCTTTGTTGCTCGTTCTGCTGGCCATTCTTCCCGGCCTCCCCGCACTGCGCGGTGAGTTCATTGGCGACGACCGGCCGATCATCCAGGCCAATCCCGCACTCCGCGACCCGGCGAACATTCCCCGTCTCTTCACGCAGACCTACTGGGGTCCCACGGTGCAGGCGGCACTTTATCGCCCGATGACGGCGGCGTCCTACGCCATCGATCGCGTCCTGTGGGGCGCGGGCCCCGATGGAGAGCCGTCGTCCTTCGGCGTTCACCTCGGCAACCTTCTCCTGAATGCGGTGGCGGCGCTTCTGCTCTTCGCCTGGCTGATGCGGCGCTGGGGTTCGGCGGCCGGGGCGTTCT
>JBKJVX010000104.1:0-17263 GCA_046717065.1 Arthrobacter sp.
GGGCCAGGCATGATCTGGAACGGCTTACGGCAGCGCTGAAGCTCTAGACGGAACCACGCGCCCTGCCATTCAAGCACGGCTGAGGCCACTGCCTTTCGGGGTGGTGGCCGCAGCCGTTTAAGCGGCCGCTGGGTGCCGCGCCGGCTCCGCAACCGCGTGGACCGCCGCGGCGGCTTCGCTCACTGCCTCGGCCGCACCCACGTCGCGGGCCGTGACTTCGCCCCCGGCGTCATGCGAGGTGTAAAGGAGGAAAACCCGGTTGTACCGCCAGTCCAGGTCCGGGTGGTGGTTCTGTTCCTCGGCAAGGCGCCCGACGGCGGCAATCAGCTCAAGTGCGGCAGCCGCCGTCGGCATTTTGTACACCGTCACCAGCGCACCTTGGCTGTACCGCCAGTCGGTCAGGACGGCCAGTGCGTCCTCGAGCCGCTCGGGAGAAAGAATGTCCTTGCCGGCCATGGCTGCTCCTCACCTTATGGCTGGCCGCCGCGGCACCGGGAGCGGGCTACAGGAACTCTGCCCGGCCCTCCATGGCCGACGACGCCAGTGCATGTTCGCGGCGCGGGATCCTGCCCGCCGCTTTCGCCAGCCTACCGGCGATGACTGCATGTTTGAAGGCCTCCCCCATCAAGGCAGGATTCTGCGCCCGGGTTACGGCCGTAGCCAGCAGCACCGCGTCGCACCCCAGTTCCATGGCCAGGGCCGCGTCCGAGGCGGTACCGATGCCGGCATCCAGGACCACCGGAACCGAGGCGCGGGAGACGATCAGCTCGATGTTGTGGGGGTTCAGGATGCCTAATCCGGTGCCGATCGGCGCCCCGAGCGGCATGACCGCGGTGGCCCCGAGGTTCTCAAGCCGCAGCGCGAGGACGGGATCGTCATTGGTGTAGGCGAAAACCTTGAAGCCCCTGTTGACGAGTTGTTCAGTGGCGTCGACCAGTTCGACGGCGTCCGGCAGCAGGGTCTGTTCGTCAGCTATGACTTCCAGCTTCACCCAGTCGGTTTCCAGTGCCTCACGGGCCAGTTCCGCCGTCAGCACGGCATCCCGGGCGGTGAAGCAGCCTGCCGTGTTGGGCAGCACGCGGATGCCGTGGTCCACGAGCAGCTGGAAGAGCGAGCCCGTCTCGGCCGTGGAATACCGCCGCATTGCCACCGTGGTCAGCCCGGTGCCGGAGGCCAGGAGGGCAGCCCCGAGGCCGTCCAGGCTGGGCGCGCCGCCGGTGCCCATGATGAGCCGGGATGTCAGGGTGACGCCGTCAATGACCAGCGGATCATCGAGGCCCGCCACGCTTGGAGTGGTGATGGTTTCGGTCATGGTCTCAGCCTCCCTGCACAGCCGTGACGAGTTCGACCTCGTCGCCGTCCGCGAGCGCGGTGGTAAACCACTGGCTGCGCGGTACAACCTCGGAATTGTGGGCTACGGCCACGCCAAGCTTTTGGCCGTCGGTTGCCTGCCCGTTGGCGGCCAGGGGGCGCCCGGTGACCTGGCTGACGAGCACGGTGATGGAGGCGCCCTCAGGCACGGGGTGCCGGGTTCCGTTCAAGGTGATGTTCATGCTGTTTCCTTCGTGGGCGGTGTGTGGCGGAAGTGGTTTGTGGGTGAGCTGGTGGTTAAGCGGGCGCCTGCCCTGGTGGAAAAGCGGCCCGGGCTGAAGGCCGCCCATCGGGGGTCCCCGCGGCCGTCGAAAAGGTCCTGGCAGACGGCGGCTGCGGCCGGTGTCAGCAGGACTCCGTGCCGGAAGAAACCGGTGGCGATGATGAGGCCGGAAACGTACCCGTGCTCCCCGTCGGCCGCTGCCTCCAGGGCGGGAACCCGCCCCAGCAGCGGCGCGTTGTCGGGCGTTCCGGGACGGGCGCGTGCTGTGCATTCCAGCAGTTCGAGTTCGGCGACGGCGGGAACCAGTACCTGCGCGTCGCGGAGGAGCTGGTACACGCCCCCGGCGGAAACAGCGTCCCTGCCGGACAGCGCATCCTCACGCTGGGTTGCCCCGATCACCACGGTGCCGTCGCTGCGGGGAACGATGTAGACCGGAACGCCATGCACCAGTCCGCGGACCGTGGACGTCACCAGGGGCTGCAGGTGCCGGGGCACTGCCAGGCGCAGGATGTCCCCGTAGACGGGCCGCAGTGGCAGGTTCAGGCCTGGGGGCAGTCCTTCAAGAGCTGCGGCGTGCAGCCCGTTGGCCACCACCGTTTCGGCGGCCAGCACAGTTCCCCCGTCCGCCAGGCGCACGCCGATAACAGCTCCCTCATGCCACAGCAGCCCGGTTGCCTTGGCCGCTACCGCAAAACTGCCGACGGCGCCGGCTGCAGCAGTGCCGCGTCCCGCAACTTCGTGCCTGTTCCCGCCTCCGTCATCCGCGCCATGAGCCAAGGCGGCCTGCAGGCACGCCACCAACAGCCGCGGATCCACCTGGTGGTCGGCCGGAGTGTCCAGCGCGCAGGCGATCCCGGGGCTGAGCAGGGGTTCCCGCTGTCGCGCGTCCCGGACGGTAAGCGGCTCCACGGACAGGCCGCTGGCCTGCTGGACGGCGCGGAGGTCCATCAGGGCGCGGCGGTCGGCGGCATCGGCGCCCACGGCGAGGGTCGGCGTCGTGATGTATCCCGGATCTGTTCCCGACGCAGCGGTGAGGCCGGCGGCAAAAGCCGGCCAGCGGGAGGAGGCATCCAGCATGAATTCCAGGAGATCCTCCTCCTGGTAGTGCAGCTCGCTTACCGGGGCAAGCATCCCGGCGGCAGCCCAGCTGGCCCCGGAACCCGGTGCGTCATCGACAACCACCGCGGAACGGCCGGAACGCTTCGCCTCCCACGCGATGCCGTGGCCGATCACTCCGCCGCCGATCACCGCCACATCAGCATGGATGGTGTTGGCCGAATCCATGGCCAGGGGCTCTGATGATGCGCCCATGTGTCTCCTTCCCTACGCCGGTATTAGCCGGATCAGGTCAAGCGGTCGGCTCTGACGCCCTCTCAGCCCGGCGCTTTGTGACAGCTGCCGCGGGCTCCCGCAGTACGAGGCCAGTGTAGAGGAACTAGGCTTTTCCCCATGAATGTGTCCCACACCCCGGCCGCCGGCACCGATGTCCTCAGCAGCGCCAAGATCAGCAACGGCGTCAACGCCGCCCGCCTCTACCTCTGCACCGACGCCCGCAGGGACCGCGGCGACTTCGACCAGTTCGTGGACGCAGCGTTCGCCGGCGGGGTGGATATCATCCAGCTTCGGGACAAGACCATCGAAGCAGCAGAGGAGCTGGAACTCCTGGCGGTACTCAAGGAAGCGGCAGAGCGGCACGGCCGGCTCTGGGCTGTCAACGACCGTGCCGACATCGCGGTGCTGTCCGGGGCACCCGTCTTCCACATCGGCCAAAAGGACCTGCCCCTGGATGCTGCACGGACCCTGCTCAACGGCAACGCTGCCATCGGCCTGTCCAGCCACACCCCTGCCCAGGTGGACGCGGCGCTCGGTGCGCCCGCCCGCCCGGCCGGGCTGGACTACTTCTGCGTGGGACCGGTGTGGGCAACCCCCACCAAACCGGGGCGGGCAGCGGTGGGACTGGAGCTGGTGAAGTATGCCGCGGAAGCTGCCCGGCCGGCGGAGCAGGAAGGGCAGTCCGACGGTGGTGTTTCCTGGTTCGCGATCGGCGGCATTGACCACGGCAACGTGGAGCAGGTAGTGGATGCAGGCGCACGAAGAATTGTGGTGGTACGGGCCATTACTGAAGCGGGCGATCCCGCAGCCGCCGCCGCCGCACTGCTTGCCGCCCTGGATGCCCCAAACTCCTGACAACGCCGCTCCGGGCCGGATGCCTGCATTATGGCGCCGATTCCGGCTAGGCTGATTTTCGTGTCACACCATCGGCTGGCCCCCAACGTCCACGAGCACAACAACGCGCTTGAGGAAGCGCTGAGTGCCCTGAGGACCGAGCTGGAGCTGCCGGGCGCCTACCCCGAGGAGGCGGTGGCTGACGCGAAAGCGGCAGTCGAATCCCTGCAGCTCCCTGCTTACGACCTCACCGGCGTCGAATTCATCACCATCGATCCGGCTTCGTCCACCGACCTCGACCAGGCGCTGTTTATTGAAGCCGACGGCGACGGCTACCACGTGCTGTACGCCATCGCTGATGTGCCCGCATTCGTGGCCCCCGGCGGGCCCCTGGATGCTGAAACACGCCGCCGGGGCCAGACGTTCTATGCCCCCGACGGCCGGATCCCGCTGCATCCGGAAGTCATCAGCGAACAGGCCGGGAGCCTCCTTCCCGGGCAGGACTGCTCTGCGTTCGTCTGGGACTTCCGCCTGGACAGCGCCGCCGAGGTGAAGTCCGTGGCCGTAAAGCGGGCCCGGATGCGCAGCCGCGCGAAGCTCAGCTATAAAGGGGTGCAGGCGGAGCTCGACGCCGGTACCGCCTCGCCGGTGCTGCAGCTCCTTAAGGAAGTGGGGCTCAAGCGCGTGGAGCTGGAACGGGCCCGCGGCGGCGCCAGCCTGAACATGCCGGAACAGGAGATCGTCCAGCTTCCCGACGGCGGCTACCGGATTGCCGCCGCTCCCCAGCTTCCGGTGGAGGACTGGAACGCGCAGATATCCCTCATGACCGGAATGGCAGCGGCGGGCCTGATGCTGGCGGGGAAGGTGGGCATCCTGCGCACCATGCCATCCCCCGACGAGCGCTCCCTGAACCATTTCCGGCTGCAGACAGAGGCCCTTGGCAAGCCATGGGACGGCGAGGTCAGCTACGGCGAATACCTGCGCAGCCTCGATTCCACCGATCCCCGCCAGCTTGCCATATTGCACTCTGCCGGCATGCTGTTCCGCGGCGCCGCCTATACCGCTTTTGACGGTTCCGTCCCGGAGGACGCAGTCCAGTCCGCCATTGGCGCCGCCTATGCCCATACCACCGCTCCCCTGCGCCGCCTCGTGGACCGCTTTGTCCTGGTGATCTGCGAGGCGTTGAGTAACGGCGGCAATGTACCGGCCTGGGCACGGGAGGCGCTTCAGTCCCTGCCCGAGATTATGGCCGGGTCCGACCAGCTGGCATCACGGATGGAGCGCATGGCCCTGGACACCGTGGAGGCCGCCTTGCTGGTTAACCACATCGGGCAGGAATTCGACGCAATCGTGATTTCCGGGTCCAAGCCACAAAAGGAAAACGGCAAAAACGGCAACGGCAGCGGCAACGGAAAGAACGGCAACGGGAACGGCAGTTCGGGGATCATCCAAATTGCAGACCCCGCTGCGACCGCCCGCTGCGCCGGGGAACTGGTGTCCGGAACCAAGGTCCGGGTCCGCCTGGTCACCTCCGATCTCGTGACGCGGGAAGTCCATTTCGAACTTGTTGAATAGTGCCGCAGAAGGGCCACCCGGCCGCGAAAGCCGGGATTTGGGCCGCCTGCGGCTAGACTGAAGAGGTAGATATGGATGCCCGGTCGTTGATTTCCTTGATTTGAAACCAACAAGCCCGCCCCTACGCGATCTTGAGATACACCCGCTGGTCACCAGTGCCAGCATTAGATAGCCCGCGATCGGCTTCCACTGGAATTGCGTGCGCGCCCGAGCCTGCTCCGGAACAGCCTTGCGGCCGGCCCGTTGAGCAGGCAGCGCCATTGCCCAAATGAATAAGGAAACTTCACAGTGAGTGAATTGCATACCCACCAGCTCCTGACCGACGAGTCCGGCACCGAAGTCCTCGAGCCTGAAGAAACCATCATCTCGGACGAGAAGCCCCACGAGATCAAGGAGAAATCCTTCGCGGACTACAACGTCCGGGCCGATATCGTGGAGTCCCTGGCCGACGCCGGCATCACACACCCCTTCCCCATCCAGGCCATGACCCTGCCGGTTGCACTGTCCGGGCACGACATCATCGGCCAGGCCAAGACCGGTACCGGCAAGACCCTGGGCTTCGGCATCCCCGCCCTCCAGCGGGTGGTGGGCCAGGACGACCCCGGTTACGAGAAGCTGGCCGTCCCCGGCGCGCCGCAGGCCCTGGTCATCGTGCCTACGCGCGAACTCGCCGTGCAGGTGGCCAATGACCTGCAGACGGCGTCCCGGAAGCGCAACGCCCGCATCGCCACCATCTACGGCGGCCGGGCCTACGAGCCCCAGGTGGAGGCATTGACGAAGGGCGTCGAGGTTGTCGTCGGTACCCCCGGCCGCCTGATCGACCTCTACAAGCAGAAGCACCTCGTGCTCAAGAACGTCAAAATGGTCATCCTTGACGAGGCCGACGAAATGCTGGACCTTGGCTTCCTCCCGGACGTCGAGACGCTGATCGCCGGCACTCCGGACGTCCGCCAGACCCTGCTCTTCTCCGCCACCATGCCGGGACCGGTCATCGCCATGGCCCGCCGCTACATGACGCAGCCCACGCACATCCGCGCCGCGGATCCCGACGACGAAGGCCTGACCAAGCGCGACATCCGCCAGCTCATCTACCGTGCGCACAGCATGGATAAGATCGAAGTTGTCGCCCGCATTCTGCAGGCCCGCGGCCGCGGCCGCACCATCATCTTCACCAAGACCAAGCGCACTGCCGCGAAGGTAGCCGAGGAACTCGTGGACCGCGGCTTCGCCGCCGCCGCCATCCACGGCGACCTGGGCCAGGGCGCCCGCGAGCAGGCGCTGCGCGCCTTCCGCAACAACAAGGTCGATGTCCTCGTGGCCACCGACGTCGCCGCCCGCGGCATCGACGTCGACGACGTTACCCACGTCATCAACTACCAGTGCGTCGAAGACGAAAAGATCTACCTGCACCGCGTGGGCCGCACCGGCCGCGCCGGCAACAAGGGCACCGCCGTCACCTTCGTCGACTGGGACGACATGCCCCGCTGGGGCCTGATCAACAAGGCCCTGGGCCTGAGCGTCCCGGAGCCCGTGGAAACCTACTCCTCCTCGCCGCACCTCTTCGAGGAACTCGACATTCCCGCGGGTACCAAGGGCCGCCTGCCGCGTGACAAGCGCACCCTTGCCGGCGTTGATGCCGAGGTCCTCGAAGACCTGGGTGAAACCGGCAAGAAGAACAGCCGTGGTAGCGCCCCCGCCCGTGAAAGCGACGGCAGGGACCGCACCAGCCGCGGCCGCGACAACAGGGGCGGAAGCCGCGACGGCGGCCGCACCGGCGGTGACTCCGCAGGCCGCACCGGGGAGCGCCGTCGTCGTACGTCCGATTCAGCAGCAGCCCCCGCCGCCGCTGAGGCACCCGCTGCGACCTCAACGGCAACCGAGGGCGAGCAGCCGTCACGTGCCCGGCGCTCCCGCACGCGTACCCGCCGCCGCAACGGCGAGGTAGTAGCCGGCAGCGACACAGCGGCCACGCTTGACAGCACCGAGGCCTAATACCCTCGATGACTGACACTGTCTGGGCGCCGGACGGCAGCAGCCTGGTGGTTCACGCTGACAATGCGGAGTTCCTCCCCTCGCTGCCGGACGGCGCCTTCACACTGATATACGTTGATCCGCCGTTCAACACCGGCCGGCCCCAGCAGCGCCAGCAGACCACAATGGTGGCCAACGCTGGCGGCACCGGCGACCGCTTAGGGTTCAAGGGGCGCTCCTACGACACCATCAAGGGCGCACTGCACCGCTACGACGATGCGTTCAGCGACTACTGGTCCTTCCTCGAACCACGGCTCGTCGAGGCCTGGCGCCTGCTGGCCGAGGACGGCACGCTGTACCTGCACCTGGACTACCGCGAAGTGCACTATGCCAAGGTCATGCTGGACGCCATCTTCGGCCGCGAGTGCTTCCTGAACGAGATCATTTGGGCCTATGACTACGGCGCGCGGGCCAAGAACCGCTGGCCCACCAAGCACGACAACATTCTGGTCTACGTGAAGAACCCGGCCAAGTACCACTTCAACAGCGCCGAAGTGGACCGGGAACCCTACATGGCGCCCGGGCTGGTGACGCCCGCCAAGCGCGAGCTGGGCAAGCTGCCCACCGACGTCTGGTGGCACACCATCGTCTCCCCCACCGGCAAGGAAAAGACCGGCTATCCCACGCAGAAGCCTGAAGGGCTTGTCCGGCGCGTCGTGGCTGCGTCAAGCCGGCCCGGGGATTGGTGCCTGGACTTCTTTGCGGGTTCCGGCACGCTCGGCGCCGTCTCGGCGAAGCTCGGCCGGAAGTTCGTGTGCGTGGACCAGAACCAGCCGGCCATCGACATCATGGCAAAGCGCCTGGGTGCCCACGCCGAGTTCACGTCTTTCCCTCCCAGCCAGGCGGGAAGGCGGCGGGACTAGGGACGGACGACGGCGGTCCCGGTGGCCATGTCCTCAATCCGGGCCAGGACGTCCGGCCCCGTCAGGTTTTCCCCCAGCAGGTTGGGTTTGCCGGTGCCGTGGTAGTCGGACGAGCCGGTGATCAGCAGGTCATGCTTTGCTGCGAGCCGGCGCAGGAAGCTCCGGCCCTCCTCCGGATTGTCGCGGTGGTCGATCTCCAGGCCGGCCAGGCCGGCGTCGATCATTTCCTGGTAGACGCGCTCTCCCACAATGCGGCCCCGCGAGGAGGCTACCGGATGGGCAAACACGGGCACGCCTCCTGCCGCGCGGACCAGTTCGACGGCGGTGGCAGGGTCCGGGGCGTAATGCTGGATGAAGTAGCGGGAACGGGATGTGAGGATGGACGCGAACGCCTCCGACCGGTCCTCCACCACCCCGGCTGCCACCAGCGCGTCGGCGATATGCGGACGCCCAAGAGTGGCACCCGGAGCCACATGATGGATGACGTCATCCCAGGTGAGCGGGTAGTCCTCGGCGAGGAGGGTGACCATCCGCTCGGCGCGGGTGTGCCGGGCATCCTTGGCTTTGGTGATCTCCTCCAGGAGACCGGCATGTTCGGGGTCGTGCAGGTAGCTCAGGAGGTGGACACTGATTCCCTGTTCTGTCCGGCATGAGACTTCCATGCCGGGCACCAGTGCAACGCCGTGGTCCAATGCCGCAGCGGAGGCTTCCACCCAGCCTGCGGTGGAATCGTGGTCGGTCAGCGCCACCACGTCCAGCCCGGCGCGGGCGGCGGACGCCATCACGTCGGCGGGCTTTTCCGTGCCGTCGGAGACGTTGGAGTGGGCATGCAGGTCAATCCTCACCTTCCCAGCCTAGTAGACCGCGCATCCCGCGTTCATGCGCTATTCGCACAAGGCTTCGTGCTGGTGAGACGATGGTGCCGTGAACGATGCCGATAACACCCCCGATTCTGCTTCCCAGCCCTTGGAAGAGCGCGTGAACAACCGCTCCCAGCGGCCCAGTTCCGACGCCTTCAAAGCCTTTATGGCCAGCAACTGGGCGCCGTCCAGCCAGGACCTCCCGGCGCGCGACGCCGTTGCCAGCCACGCCGCAACCCGGCGCAAGTCCATCTCGGACCAGTTCAAAGGCGAACGCCTGGTCATCCCGGCCGGCCCGCTGAAGGTCCGCTCCAACGACTGCGACTACCGCTTCCGCCCGCACTCGGGCTTCGCGCACCTCACCGGGCTTGGCCTTGACCACGAGCCGGACGCCGTCCTGGTCCTGGAGCCCGTCGGCGAAGGAAAGGGCGACGACGGCGGCAACCACCGCGCCACGCTCTACTTCCGGCCGCTCGCCGGGCGCGATACCGAACAGTTCTATGCCGATTCACGCTCAGGCGAGTTCTGGATTGGTGCCCGTCCTACGCTGGCCGAGTTCGAGGCGCGCCTGGGCCTGGCCACGGCACACATCGACGAACTCGAGACCGCCATCACCAAGGACGTGGGCGCCCCTGAAATCGGCGGCATCTCCATCCGCCTGGTGCGCAAGGTGGACGAAAACATCGACGCCCTTGTGGACACTGCCCGGTACAACACGGCGAAGGACCCCGACAACCTGGACCTCGCCGTCCTGGACGCGCTCGACGAAAAGCTCAGCGAAGCCCTCTCCGAGCTGCGCCTGCTCAAGGATGAGTGGGAAATCGATCAGATGAAGCTCGCAGTCGCCGCCACAGTGGAAGGTTTCGAAGAGGTTGTGAAGGCCCTCCCGCGGGCATTGACGCATGCCCGCGGCGAGCGTGTTGTGGAGGGTGCATTCTTCGCCCGGGCCCGTGAGGTGGGCAACGAGCTGGGCTACGACACCATCGCGGCCTCGGGCAACAACGCCACTGTCCTGCACTGGACCCGCAACACCGGGAAGATCAACGCCGGCGAGCTGCTGCTGCTGGACGCCGGCGTGGAAGCAGACTCGCTGTACACCGCTGACATCACCCGCACCCTGCCGGCCACCGGAGTGTTCTCGGAAATCCAGCGCAAGGTGTACGGGGCTGTGCTGGACGCCGCAGACGCCGGGTTCGCCGCGGCACAGCCGGGCACCCGCTTCCGTGACATCCACACCGCCACCACCACCGTCCTCGCGGAGCGCCTCGCCGAATGGGGCCTCCTGCCCGTCAGCGTCGAAGAGGCCATCAGCCCGGAGGGCCAGCAGCACCGCCGCTGGATGCCGCACGGAACCAGCCACCACCTGGGACTCGATGTGCACGACTGCGCACAGGCCAAACGCGAGCTGTATCTGGACGGCATCCTCACCGCGGGCATGGTGTTCACCATCGAACCGGGCCTGTACTTCAAGGAAGAGGACCTTGCCATCCCGGCGGAGTACCGGGGGATCGGCGTGCGGATCGAGGATGACATCCTGATGACCGCAGAGGGTCCCGTGAACCTCAGTGCCGCGCTGCCGCGCAAGGCGGATGACGTGGAGAACTGGATGGCAGGCATCTACCGCGAAGCCGACGGCGCCAACTAAGCACGCAAAAAAGTTGGGGCCACCGGAATTCCGGTGGCCCCGATTTTTGCTTTCGGCTTTTCTGCCCCGGCTACTGCCGTGAGTCGTCCGGGCGCTGATCGTCATCAGGGCGCCGATCCACGGGCCGCTGGCCCGCCGGCTGCCCGTCGCCGGGCTGTCCTGCAGGTTGCTGCGCCGGCGTTTGCTGCTCGCCCGCCGCCTCGCTGGCCCCGGCTTCAGGACCCTGGGGAACCCGGACGCCGTACTGGGGCCGGCCATCAGGGAGGTCGGGGTACCGCACCGCGCGCGCCGGTGACGGCGCGGGCTGCTGCTGCGCGCCGGCGTCGGCCTGTTGCCCGGCGGGCGCGCCGTAAGCGGGGTTTTCCTGCACCTGGTTGCCGGCAGACTGGCCGTACGGATCGTTCCAGCCGGAGGGGCGGGCAGGGCCCTGGCCGGGCTGCTGGTAGGGCTGGTTCTGGTAGTCCCGCTGCGTGTAGGGGCCGTTGCCCGCGGCGGCGTCCAAGCGGGTCATCGGCAGCTGCTGCAGCAGCCGGCGCGCCTCGTGCGCAGCTTCCGGCGAGACGACGACGTCGTAGCTGGTGGCCACCACCTGGCTGGTGGACGTAAAGTCCCGCTTCCCGCGCTGCATGGCGTAGGTGACAATGCCGAAGAGCATAAAGAAGGCCGCGCCCATCAGTACGGATGCCAGGATGGAGAAGTACCCCGGTGAGGGCGCGAAGAAGGAGAGCATCACGCCCACGAAAAGGCCGAACCACATGCCGCTCAGCGCCCCGGACAGAGCCACGCGCGGGTAGCTCAGGCGCCCCGTGACCCGCTCCACCATCTTCAGTTCGTTGCCCACGATGGATACCATGTGGACCGGGAACTGCTGGTCCGCGAGGTAGTCCACAGCCTTCTGGGCGTCCAGATAGGACGTGTAGGAGCCGACGGTG
This sequence comes from Arthrobacter sp., assembly GCA_046717065.1. Lineage (GTDB taxonomy): Bacteria > Actinomycetota > Actinomycetes > Actinomycetales > Micrococcaceae > Arthrobacter. The sequence goes on from JBKJVX010000104.1 coordinate 11,667, forward strand.
TCGCCGGAGGGAACCGCGCGGGCTTCGTCCACGCCGTTGGGCCCGCCAGCCTTGGGAGCGCCAAAAATGTTTGCCATAGTCCCATTCTTGCCCATGACTATGTGTGCTGCCTGTAAATTCAGCTAAAAGAGAGCAGACTCGGTAGCCTGTAGGAGTGAGCACAACTCCTACCCGCGTCTTCGTGGCGCGCCTGCTCGGCCTGGACGTCTTCGACCCGCTGGGCGACCGGCTGGGCCGGCTGCGCGATGTTGTTGTGCTCTCCCGCGGCACCCAGGGGGCCCCGCACGTGGTGGGCATCGTGGTTGAGGTTCCCGGCAAGAAACGGGTCTTCGTGCCCATGACGCGGATCACCTCCATCGACCAGACCCAGATCATCTGCACCGGCCTGGTCAACCTTCGCCGCTTCGAGCAGCGCGGCGCCGAAACCCTGGTGGTGGCAGAGATGTTCGACCGCCGTGTCACCCTCCGGGACGGCAGCGGCGACGCCACCATCGAAGACATCGCCATGGACCAGCACCGCTCCCGCGACTGGTTCGTCAGCAAGCTTTTTGTCCGGAGGGGCCATTCCCTCTCGCCGCTGAGCCGGCTCCGCCGGAACGAAACCCTCATCATCGACTGGGCTGACGCCCTGCAGGGGCCCCGCACCGAGCCTCAGGCAGCCACCCAATTCGTGGCGAACCACGAAGACCTCAAGCCCGCGGACTTCGCCGAAGCTCTCCAGGAGATGAGCGACAAGCGCCGCTTCGAAGTGGCCAGTGAGCTGCAGGACGAGCGCCTGGCCGACGTCCTCCAGGAGATGCCGGAGGATGACCAGGTGGAGATCCTCTCCGCCCTCGACGTCCAGCGCGCCGCCGACGTCCTGGAGGAAATGGACCCCGACGACGCCGCCGACCTCCTCGGCGAGCTCCCCTCGGCCCAGGCGGAGGAGCTGCTCCAGCTGATGGAGCCCGAGGGCGCAGAGGACGTGCGGCGCCTGCTGGAATACGACGAGGACACTGCCGGCGGCCTCATGACGCCGGTCCCGGTCATCCTGCCGCCTGAAGCCACGGTGGCCGAAGCACTGGCGCACGTGCGGCGGGAGGAGCTCTCCCCGGCGCTTGCCTCGTCCATTTTTATTACCCGGCCTCCGCTGGAGACTCCTACCGGGCGCTTCCTGGGCGTGGTCCACATCCAGCAGTTGCTTCGGTACCCGCCGTTCGAGCCGCTGGGAAACCTGGTGGACAAGAACCTTGAGCCGCTGTCCGACCAGGCCCACATCAGTGAAGTGGCACGGACCCTGGCTACCTATAACCTGAACTCCCTTCCGGTGGTCAACGACGCCGGCCGGCTTGTGGGGGCGGTGACTGTTGATGACGTTTTGGATCATCTCTTACCTGATGATTGGCGCGCCCATGATGGCGAAGCCCCGATAAGAAGGCTCGGTGGCCGCATTGGCTGACAACAGTCCTCCCAAGAACCCCGGCCAGCGCGGCCCGGGAAAGACGGCAACCAAGGGAAGCCTCGACACACCCCTGAGCGGCCGCAAGCGGATCCTGCCCAAGTTCTCCCCGGACCCGGACGCCTTCGGCCATGCCACCGAGGGTTTTGCCCGGTTCATGGGCACGCCCCAGTTCCTGGTTTATATGACAATCTTCGTGGTCATCTGGCTGGTCTGGAACACCTGGGCACCCCTTGAGTGGCAGTTCGACTCCCGCGCCCTCGGCTACACCCTGCTGACCCTGATGCTCTCGCTGCAGGCGTCCTATGCTGCCCCGCTCCTGCTGCTCGCCCAGAACCGCCAGGACGACCGCGACCGCGTATCGCTGCAGCAGGACCGCCAGCGCGCGGAACGCAACCTGTCCGATACTGAATACCTGACCCGTGAACTCGCCTCGCTGCGGATCGCACTCCGCGAAGTGGCCACGCGCGACTACGTCCGGGCCGAGCTTCGCTCCCTGCTGGAGGACATGCTGGAGGCGCAGGAGGAACTGCGGACCCACGACCCCTCGGGTACCGGCAGCCACGAATCGCCGCGTGACAAGGTCAAGGAGAGACTGAAGGAAAAGCGCGACAAACAGCGGAACCCCCGCACGCAGCAGATTCCCAAGGTCAAGCCCAGCCACGTTGCCCAGAACCGCGGCGTGCCGCCACAGCCCGCCTCCCCCGAAAGCCGCCCAACCCCGGAAGCCGAGTAACGCCTGCATGACTGAAACACTCAACCAGGCGGTCAACGCTGCCCTGGCCACCGTCATCGACCCGGAGCTCCGCCGGCCCATCACGGAGCTGGGCATGGTTGATTCGGTCGAGATTTCCGACGACGGCCGTGTCCGCCTGGCGGTGCTGCTCACCATCGCCGGTTGTCCCCTGCGGGACACGATTACGGCCGACTCGGAAAAGGCGTTGTCCTCCGTACCGGGCGTCACAGCCGTCGAAGTTGAACTGAAGGTCATGAGCCAAGCCCAGCGCGATGCCCTCAAGGAGCAGCTCCGCGGCGCCGGTGGCCAGCGAGGCATCCCGTTCAACCAGCCCGGTTCGCTGACCAAGGTTTTTGCCGTGGCCAGCGGCAAGGGCGGCGTGGGGAAGTCGTCCGTCACCGTCAACCTTGCCTGCGCCCTCGCAGCGCAGGGGCTTCGGGTAGGGATCGTCGATGCCGACGTCTACGGCTTCTCGGTTCCCGCACTGATGGGCATCACACAGGCTCCCACGCGCGTGGACGACATGATCCTGCCCCCGGTGGCGTACGGCGTAAAAGTCATTTCCATCGGAATGTTCGTCACGGGGAACCAGCCGGTCGCCTGGCGCGGTCCCATGCTCCACCGCGCGCTGGAGCAGTTCCTCACCGATGTCTACTTCGGTGACCTGGACGCGCTCTTCCTTGACCTCCCGCCCGGCACCGGCGACATCGCCATCTCGGTGGCCCAGCTCCTTCCGAAGGCGGAAATCCTGGTGGTTACTACGCCGCAGGCCGCCGCCGCAGATGTTGCCGAGCGCGCCGGCGCCATCGCCACCCAGACTGGCCAGTCAGTCGCCGGAGTGATCGAGAATATGTCGTACCTGGAAATGCCCGACGGCGGCAGGATGGAACTGTTCGGAAGCGGCGGCGGGGCGGTCCTCGCCGAGCGGCTGACGGCGACGGTGGGTTCGGACGTGCCGCTGCTGGGCCAGATACCGCTGGACATCCTGCTAAGGGAGGGCGGCGACTCCGGCTCACCGATCGTCCTGGGCCAGCCGGACACGCCGGCGGCTGTGGCACTCGTTGAGATTGCCGGCAAGCTCGCGGCAAAGCCGCGTGGACTGACCGGGATGAAACTGGGGCTGCAGCCGCGCTGACAGCCTTGGGGTGTTCCTAGGTGGCCTCAGTGTCGAAAGGCGCAGCTTCGCCGGCAGGCAGCTGCTGGACAACGCGCTCCGGGCGGGAGGCGGGCGTTGACGTGCTGGCAGCGGCCGCTGCGGTTCCGGCCACGGCTGCCACGGCGGGTGCCCCCGCGCTGACCGGCTTGGTGTCGTCGTCGAGCAGCGCTTCCTTGATGATGCGGCGTGGATCGTATTGGCGGGGGTCGTACTTCTTCCAGTCGACCTCGTCGATGTCGATCCCCACCTCTTCCTTGATCTGCTCGCGTGCGCCGGAGGCCATGCGGCGGACTTCCTTCACCAGGTTCGCAAGTTTCTGGGTGTATTCGGGCAGCCGTTTGGGGCCGATCACCATGATGCCGATGATCAGCAGAAGGAAGAACTCCGGGCCGTTGATTCCAAACACTTTAGGAAGATTACCCTCTCCGGGGTCGTGCTGACGATTCCCGCAGGCGGGGTGCAGAATCGGCCAGTTTTAAGGCGTCAGAATACGGGCAATTTTGTCCAGGCCCCGCTGCAGCCGTTCACTGAACGGCTCAACTGGTCCGCTGCCGGCCACAGGCGGCTCCTGCGCGACTCCCGCCGTGATTCCGGCGGTGGCCAGCGCACTGAGCCGTCGCAGGACAGGGACGGCGTCGTCGGCGCGGTCTGCCGGAAGATCGGACTCGTAGGTGATGGTGCTTCCGGCGGACTGGAAGACCGCTGTCCAGGGTGCAGAACTCCTGATCGACACATCACCGGTGGTGGTGGTGGTGGTGCCGCCGTGCTGTTCGAGGACTTTGGCATAGTGCTCGCCGTCCGACAGCTTCATCTCCACGGCCGGGACGCCGTCGAGGGTGGTTGCCCTGGCCGAGAGGACGTGGAAACCCATGGACTCCAGCTCAGGACACAGCCAGCCCTCCGTGCGCAGCCCTGCCAGCTGCTCTGCGCTCAGCTCGCGCCCGTCGGCCGGTACGTGGGCGGACTGCTGGACGAAAGAGCCCGCTGCAGCATTTGCAGCCATCGGCAGCGGGTCGCCGGCCAGTGCGAGGGCGCCTGCGGCAAGGACCCCGGCAGCCGCCGCTGTCCCGCCGGCGGCGAGGGCAATGATCTTTGCTCCCCGGTGTGGACTTCGTAACGGCTCGCAGGGGGCCATGGCCAGCACATGCGTCTGCTGCAGGAGGCGGGCGGTCAGGTCCTGGCTGGCAGGCGGGATGGCCGCTTCACGGAGCCGTTCTATGTACTGCCGTTCGCGGTGCACAGCGGAGATGCATTCCGGACAGGTCCTGACATGGCTGTCGCTCCGGGGATGCCTTCGGAATAGTGGGTTGTCGGAAGTCATGGGGCCGATCAGAGAATGCTGGCGATGCGGGGCAGCGAAAGCTTCGGCTTGCGGGAGTGCTGCGGCCGGGGATCCCGGTGCGCCAGCTTCTCCCGCAGCATGGTCCGGCCGCGGTGGATGCGTGACCGCACGGTGCCCAGCTTGACGCCGAGTGCCGCGGCGACCTCGTCGTACGACAGGCCTTCGAGGTCGCACAGCACAACCGCCGCGCGGAAGTCCGGCGGGAGTTCCTCCAGTGCGGCCTGCACGTCAAGGTCGAGGTTGTTCAGTTCGAAACTTTGTTCAGGCCCCGGTTCACGGCCCGGGATGCGGGACTCCGCGTCCTCGGCCAGCGCGTCGAAACGGATGCGGCTCTTACGCCGTGCCTGGTCCAGGAACAGGTTGGTGGTGATCCGGTGCAGCCAGCCGTCCAGCGTTCCAGGCTTGAAGTTCTCCAGTGACCTGAAGACCCGGACAAAGACCTCCTGGGTCAGGTCCTCCGCGTCGAACTTGTTTCCGGTCAGGCGGTAGGCCAGCCGGTAGACCTTCGCAGAATGGTTGGCAACCACTTCTTCCCAGGTGGGCCGGACCCATTCGACTGCGGAATCTTGTGACGCAGGGACAGGTGCCACAACTGATGCTGACATCGTCCACTCCCCTCGTGGATAAGCTAACGCCCGGATACTGTTGACATCTCTGGTTCGGCGCCGATCATCGTATGGATGAGCGGATCTCCATCATTTCAAAGTTGGCTGGGAATTTCCTGATTGGCCGGCCCTTCTGCCAAAGGCGCAACCCCGGCGTCCGGCAGCGGCGCCTCCGGACACAGTAGGCTGTATCCAACACTCCCCTGCCGCCCAGAAAGCGAAATCATCCATGAGCGCCGACAAGTCCACGAGCTGGTCCTATGCAGAAGATCTGCCCGCAGAGGATGAAGTCATGCTTCGTGCACGCGAACGCTCCTTTG
>JBKJVX010000105.1:0-8030 GCA_046717065.1 Arthrobacter sp.
TCCGCCTGGCCAACGCCTCCGGCAAGGGCAACAAGGTTGTCCTGTTCGGTGCGCGCACCGGCGGCGACGGCATTGGCGGCGCCTCGGTGCTGGCTTCGGAGTCCTTCGATGACACCAAGCCGTCCAAGCGTCCCGCAGTTCAGGTGGGCGATCCCTTCGCCGAGAAGATCCTGATCGAGTGCTGCCTGGAACTGTTCAAGGGTTCGCTGGTTGAGGGCATCCAGGACCTGGGCGCGGCAGGCATCTCCTGCGCCACGTCCGAGCTCGCTTCCAACGGTGACGGCGGCATGGCCGTTGAGCTGACCTCCGTACTGCTCCGCGACCCCACCCTGACCCCGGGCGAGATCCTCATGTCCGAGTCGCAGGAACGCATGATGGCCGTGGTCACCCCGGAGAACGTGGAAGCGTTCGAAGCGGTCATGGACAAGTGGGCTGTGGAGTACGCCTGGCTGGGCGAGGTGACGGACAGCGGCCGCCTCATCATCACCTGGGAAGGCGAGGTGATTGTCGACGTCGATCCCCGCACCGTGGCACACGACGGCCCGGTCTATGACCGTCCGTTCGCCCGTCCGGAGTGGCAGGACGCCGTGCAGGCAGACACCTTCACCGGTTCCGTCCAGGACGCCGGCCGGCCCTCTGCTCCGGCAGAACTGGCAAAGGCCGTCACCGAGCTGGTGGCATCGCCGAACATGTGCTCCAAGTCCTGGATCACCAACCAGTACGACCGCTACGTGGGCGGCAACACCTCCATGGCGTACCCCGATGACGCCGGCGTTGTCCGCGTGGACGAGGAAACCGGACTGGGCGTGGCGCTGGCCACCGACGCCAACGGCCGCTACACCTACCTTGATCCGTACCACGGCGCACAGCTGGCGCTGGCCGAGGCGTACCGGAACGTTGCCACGTCCGGCGCCGTCCCCATGGCTGTCAGCGACTGCCTGAACTTCGGCTCCCCCGAGGACCCGGACGTTATGTGGCAGCTCGCCGAAGCGATCCGTGGCCTGTCCGACGCCTGCATGGTGCTGGGCATCCCGGTCACCGGTGGCAACGTCTCGCTGTACAACCAGACGGGCACCACGCCCATCCACCCCTCACCTGTGGTGGCAGTGCTGGGCAAGCTCGACGACGTTGCCCGCCGCACGCCGTCGGGCTGGCGCGAGGATGGCCAGGCAATTTACCTGCTGGGCACCACCGCGGCAGAGCTGGACGGCTCTGAGTGGGCCAACATGCGCGGCCACCTGGGCGGTCAGCCGCCCAAGGTTGACCTCGACGCCGAACGTGCCTTAGGTGAGATCCTGATCAACGCTTCACGCGATGGCATGATCGATTCCGCGCACGACCTCTCCGAGGGTGGCCTCGCGGCGGCCCTCGTGGAATCCTCGCTGCGATACGGCGTAGGAGCCCGAATCGCGCTGCAGGATGTCCTGGACCGGGACGGCGTGGACCTCTTCACGGCGCTCTTCTCCGAATCCCAGGGCCGTGCCGTCGTCGGCGTCCCGCGCTCCGAGGAAGTGCGGTTCACGGACATGTGCACCGCCCGCGGCTTCGCCCACACCCGCATCGGCGTGGTGGACGCGGCCAGCGGCACCCTGGAGATCAACGGCGTGGAAAGCCTGTCCCTGGACGCCCTCCGGGAAGCCCATGAGGGGACCCTGCCGAAGTACTTCGGCTGACCCCAGCACTGCCCAACACGGAAATCCGCGCCCCCTTCGGAAGGGGTCGCGGATTTCCGCTTTAATCGAGCTATGGCCAAGGTGGCAAAGTTGCTCAGCTTCCTGCTGCTGCCGATCCTGATCCTGGTTGCCGCGGCGCCGACACCACGATCGGCGCCGAACGCTTCCTACCCCCACAGCATGGCGGCCCTCGGGGACTCCATCACACAGGCCTACAGCGCCTGCTGCGTGCATGGCGACTATCCGGCGCGGTCCTGGTCCACCGGTGACGGCCCGAGCGATGGTGTGACCAGCCACTACGAACGACTGCTCCAGCTAACGCCCGGAATCAGGGGAAAAAACGTCAATAACGCCGTGAGCGGGGCGAAGGTGTCAGATCTGCCCCGCCAGGCCGCCGTCGCAGCCGCACAAGGCGCCGGGTATGTGACCGTACTGGTGGGCGCGAACGATCTTTGCACACCGTCGTTGGGCACCATGACCCCGGTTGAAGACTTCCGGGCCTCCGTGACCCGCGCACTTGCCACGCTGGACCAGATGCGGCCACGGCCCCAGGTTTTTGTCAGCAGCATCCCTGACATGTACCAGTTGTGGAATGTCCTGCGCCTCGACCAGGCAGCACACTCAGCCTGGTCCGCTGGCCGCATTTGCCAATCCATGTTGGCTCCTTCGAACTCTGAGGACATGCGCCGGCAGGTGGTCCAGCGGCAGCTCGCATTCAACGAGGTCCTCGCAGACACCTGTGCCCAATACGAAAGCTGCCGTACTGATGGCGGAGCCGTCTACGCCCACGGATTCAGTGCAGGCGACGTAAGTGTCCTGGACTACTTCCACCCGAGCCTCCAGGGCCAGGCAACGCTGGCGGACATTACGTGGCACGCCTGGCAACGGAACTAGCGGTCAGTCCTCGCTGTGGTGGTCCCGCTGCCGTGCGCTCAGCAGTTCGATTTCCGGCCGTCCGGCGACAAGGCGTTCGACGGCGTCGAGCACCTCCACGAGGTGGGCCCGGTCAGCTGCCACCAGGCCTGCGCCCACCTGCGAGCGCCGGTATTGGTCGTGATAACCCACCTCAGCCACGGACACGTCATACCTGCGCTTGATGTCAGCCAGCAGTGGCCTGATAACCGAGCGCTTCTCCTTCAGGCTCTGAACGTCGCCCAGGAGGATGTCGAATTCGATCCAGCCGATCCACATGGCATCAGCCTAACGAAATACGGCTGCGGGGCTAGATGGAAAGTTCGCCCATCCGGTCCCAGCCTTCGCCGTCGAGCTGGCGGCTGATGATGCGGGGTGTTTCGGCGAGGGCCTGGGGCATGTCAGCCATGGCCTGTTTGAAGTGCGGGCTGTTGACGTGCTCTCCGGCGGCGTCGTCCTTGAACGCTTCAACCAGGACGTATTCATTCGGGTCCTCCAGGCTGCGGGACCAGTCAAACCAGAGGTTGCCCGGTTCCTGCCTTGTTGCCTGGGTGAAGTCGGCAACAAGATCGGGCCAGCGCTCTGACCATTCAGGCTTGACCTTGAATTTGACGACGATAAAGATCACGGGAGTTGTCCTTCCACAGCGAGTTGGCGTGCCCCTTCAATGTACCGGGAAGTAACCTGGCGCTGCGCCGCGCGGGTCACCAGTCCGCCGGCCGCGTAAAACCAGTTGCCCGGTTTACTGAATGCCCGGATTCGAACAAGAACCTCAGCGTTTCCGTTGATCTCCACCTCGAAGGATTCTTCTCCCCGCGCGGGATGGCCGGGCAGTGATCCGTACCCGAATCCCGCAGACTGGGGCATTCCCTCCGGCTGCGGTTCACGGACCCACACCACCTCGCAGGGCGCGTCCAGCCGCAAAGGCCCGACGCCGAAGCCGCTCGCCACCCGGGCCCCGGGCACTACGCGCGGGGAATCAGTGCGGACGCGGAGGCCCGCTCGCCGCTGCAACTCCCAGGACATGATGCCTGCGGCAACCCGCTGGTAAACCCGCAGACCGCTGCCGAGGTGGACCTCCTCCAGCACCGTCGCGTAACCCGCAGGCGCCGAACCGTGCTCCGTGCCGCCAATGCAGGGGTAATTGAGGACGCCGCCTGCCATGCGCTTGGCTTTCAAAGGTGCCCGCTTCTGCTCCCTGCCAGGCGGGCCCACCCGAGCTGCTCCTGCTGCTTCCTGCTGAGGCCAGCCACCACCAGGTCGTAGGAGTCCTCCACCATGTCCCGGACCATGTCATAGGGCAACGCCCCATCGAGGCGGACGCCGTTCCAGTGCGTTTTGTTCATGTGCCAAGCCCCGGTAATTTCCGGGTGCACTGCGCGGAGCTGAACGGCAAGGGTGGGCTCACATTTGAGGTTTACGTAAAAGTCGCTGGCGTCCATCGAGGACAAGGCAAAGAGCTTGGCCTCGTGCCGGGTCCCGCCTGCAACGCTTGCGCGGACCTTGAATACGGCAGTTTCGGGCCCAAAGGGATAATCCTCGAAGGCGCCCGGGAATGAAAGGCAGATTGTCCTCAGCGCGTTGGGGTCCATGAAGTCAGCCTATAAAGCAGGCCACTGACGGTGCTAGTCTGCGAGGATGTCACACGATCAGGGGATACCGGTTCTGGACCTGAGCACCGCGCGGCAGCCCTACGGGTCTTTCAGTCCGGAATTCATTGAACAGCTGCGGTACGCCACCCATAACGTCGGCTTTTTCCAAATCACCGGTTACGGTGCGGCCCCGGGCCAGGCCGAACACCTCCTGGACGTCATCCAGCGCTTCTTCAGCCTGCCTCTGGAGGAACGGATGAAGCTGGACAACCGTTTGTCGCCCCACTTCCGGGGATACACCCGGATGGGCACCGAGGTGACCCAGGGCAGGGCGGACGCGCGCGAACAAATTGACTACTCTCCCGACCGTGAGCCGGTCAGTGACTATCAGGCCGACCAGCCGTACTGGCTGCTCCAGGGTCCGAACCTGTGGCCGGACGAGTCCTTCCCCGAGCTCAAGCCTGCGGCGATGGAGTGGGCCGAGCTGATGTCCACGGTTGGAATGGAGCTCCTTCGTGCCATCGCGGTTTCCCTGGAACTGCCCGAGGACTACTTCGACGAGCCCTTCCGCGATTCACCTGCCTGGATGGGCAAACTGGTGCACTACGTCGGCGGCGTGGTCGAGGCAGCCGGCGACCAGGGAGTCGGCTCCCATGCTGACTACGGATTCGTTACGCTCCTCCTGCAGGACCAGGTAGGCGGGCTGGAGGTCCAGCCCCCCGGTATGACGGAGTGGCTGCCTGTGGAGCCCATCCAGGGCGCCTTGGTAGTGAACCTCGGCGAGATGCTGGAAGTAGCAACGGAGGGATACCTGGCGGCCACCATCCACCGGGTCCAAGCGCCACCCCCGGGGGTGGACAGGTACTCCGTCCCGTTCTTCTGGTCTCCCCGGCTGGACGCCGTGATCGACCCGGTCCCCCTGCCGCCCGAACTGAAGGCTGAAGCAAGGGGCATTTCAGACGACCCCGCGAACCCGCTCCTGGCCTCGTACGGAATGAACATGCTCAAGGGCAGGATGCGTGCCCACCCGGACGTCACGGAGCGGCACTATCCCGAGCTTCTGAACCGCTAAGCTGCCAGCCCGTCAGAGGTTGTATTTCCAGGCCTGCTGGGCGGGACAGGTGTCCATTACTACATCCAGCCCGGCCGCCTTGGCCCGCTCCGCCGCGGCCTCGTCGATGACCCCGAGCTGCAGCCACACCGCCTTCGCCCCCACGGCGATTGCCTGATCCACTACTTCCCCCACTTTCTGGGAGTTCACAAAGCAGTCCACGACGTCGATGGGGTGCTTCTCTGCGGGAATGTCACCAAGGCTCCGGTAGCCGGCCTCCCCATGTACCGGCGCGCCCGGAAGGTTGACGGGGATGATCTCCATTCCCAGCCGGTCCCGGATGAAAAGCGACGTGTCGTAGGCCGCGCGCCACTCGTTGGTGGTGAGGCCAACGATGGCCCATCGCCCTTTGGTCCGCATCAGGCCTTCGACGACGGCAGGATCATTTTTGTGCCCCATGTGCCTAGCCTACTTCGGCCGGGGAGGCAGACCGGCTACGTACTTACCCGTGGCGGCTACCGGCTGAACTTCTGCAGCCATTTCGCGCCGGGCACTGCATGTGCACCTGCCCCGGCGGTGTCCGCACCCTGCCTGAGGGCTTCCGGTAGGGAATCCGCCCGTACCCCTGGCCCCGCTCCAGCCACGTACTTGGCCTCGCCCGGGGCATGTGCGCCTCCCTGGCCAACTGCCTGCTCCGGGAGCACACCGGCAGGGACCGCGTTTTCCTCCTCGCCAGCTGCCCCGGCGTCGCTCTTCCCGGAGCCGGTGGCAGTGTTCTGCCCGCCGCCCCTTTGAGCCTCCCCGTTCCCTTGTTTTCCCTGCCCCGACCTGTCCGGTGCCGCGACTTCCGGGGTGCTGGGTGGGACAGACGGATCCTCCGCAGCAGGAGCGGTCGCGCGGGTGCCACCGGAAGCAGTGTCTTCTTCGGCGACGCCAGGTTCCCGTTCCCCGTGCGCCGCTGCATCCTCGCCGGGTCCATCCACGGGGTCCGACAACACCATGGCGCCAAGGACGTCCTGCGCGGGAAGGCTCCAGGCGGGTGTCCAGTCTTCAAGCATGTGCTGGATCGAGAGGCTGCCGGATGCACCGGGGACGGCGGAACTGGCCGCTACCCCGCCCACGCCAAGTCCCATGCCTGCTATCAGGGCAAGGCCGACGACGGAGGGCCGGTGTGCCCGGAGCCCCCTGCGCCGGGCGAGTTCACCCGGTCCGCTTTCCGAGATGCCGACCGCACTGTCCGCGCCGCCAGTGGACCCGTCGCCGCATTCCGCCAGCAGAACCGCAAGTTTTCCGGACGGGGCCGGTGCGGCCAGCGAGGCCAGCGACCCCAGCGCAAGAAGGGCGGCGCGAAGCTCGGGGTCCTTGCCGTATCCGGCTTCGAGGAGCATCTCCTCCACGATGGCGGGCAGGACGTTCACTTGCGTCATGGCCTCAGGTACTCCTTCACGGCCGAAAGTTCCCGGAGTTTCCCCAGTGCCCGCCGCTGAAGCTGCTTTACGGCGCCGGCGCTCTTGCCCATGGCTTCAGCTGTCTGCTCCACGGTGAGGCCGGCAACGAGGCGAAGGGCCAGGACCTCGCGCTGGTCCTGCGCCAACCCGTCCAGCAGGCCCATGACCTCGCGGGGTGAAATACGTTCGAGGGCGCCCGTCTCCGCAGAGGAATCTTCACGCTGGTCCAGTTCAGGCTCGAAGGGCAATCTGCCCGGGGTGCGGCTTTGGCGCCGGTGATCGTCCACCATACGGGCGTGCGCGACGGAGAAGATAAAAGTCCGGAGGCCTGCGGCACCTCCACGGATGGTGTCGAGCCGTGGCAGGACGGAGAGGAACACTTCCTGCATGGCCGCCTCCGGGTCCTCGACTCCCCGGGCCGCGAGATAGCCCAGGACTTGTGATGCATAGGTCCGGTAGACAACGCTGAAGACAGACGCGCCGGCGGCTTGGTCCCGCAGGGTCCCGTCTGTGAGTGCATCTGTCACGGACGTCGTGCTTTCAGTCAGAGGGGATTCCGGGCGGAAGAGGCATGATTACAAAGGGAATGCCTTTTCCCCGCATCACTTTACCCCTCAGTAACTACTGCCCGGGCCAGCCACGCGAAGCCCTGCGGCCAGTTGCCGCAGCGCCCCTGGCACCGGGAAGTGAAAGAGCCGGCCTGGAACGTGATGGGGGACAAGTTCCAGGCCGGCGCTACATAGGGGTAATCGCTGCAGGCTTACAAAGGGTTACGCCTTGCAGCAGAAATTCTCAAAAAAACTTTGCCGGCACCTTCAACGGGCAACTGCGGTGGTCCAGCGGGGCTTGGTTTCCTGCCGGCGCGGTTCTTTTGCCAGGATGAACGTGTGTCCGGCGGGAGTGCGCCGGTCCTCACAATCAGCCGCGGCTGCCTGCGCTACCGCAGGAGCCGCTGCAGGTGCCGTACGCGCAACAGCGCCGGCCGGGCAAAGGTCGGTGACCAGCCCCGTGCCGGCGCACTCTCGGACGGCGGAGATTCCGGCAGCGAGGGAAGCCTTGTCTTCAAAGGGGCCAGAGACAGCCATCACTGTGCCATCCGGGGCCAGCAGCCGGAACCTGAAATACGAATCCTGGTCAACGAACGCTTCGAACTTTCCGGCCATTACAAATCCTTTCGTTCTGCGGGTCCCGTCCAACCTGCGAGCCCGCCGGGCGGCGTCGTCGCCGCCCGCCAGGCCAAGCGCATCCGGGCCTTTTCCAAGGCAATGGCTGAACGAGCGATGATCAGGTCACCGGGTGTACAAACGAGTGTCCCGCCTGCACCGGCAGCCTCACAAGGCCTGCCCCGTAAACC